>JAPYPT010000015.1 GCA_029937535.1 Alphaproteobacteria bacterium | reverse complement strand
ATGGAGGCCTCCTGGGTCAAACCGGTGGAGCCCCAGATATGGGAATTGCCCGCCTTGTCCGCCCGTTGCACCACCAAAAAGGCCACGTCCGGTTTCAGCGCCGGCACCAGGGCCACGGGCTCGCCGGAGAACGGATCTTCCGCCAATTTAATATTCTTATTGGACTTCATGATATCCGAGCCCAGGATCGTTTTCACCGGAATGTAGGGCAGGCCGTAGGCGCCGGCGAAAAACGCCATGCCGATGGAAAAGTTGGAATAGTCGTTGATCTTGATCGGGTTGGGCAGGCCCTTTTCGGCCGCGCGGCGGTAATTATGCCCCATGCCGCCCGATACATTTCCCACCCAGGCGCCGGTCACCTCCGCCACACAGCCCGCCCCGATCAACATGTCGGTCGAGATATCGGAGATCGGCGCGATCATGGTCAGGTTCCGACGGCCTTGGCGGATCAACTCATGGGTCGCGGCGAAGGGCACCGCGTTCTCCAACGCCGCCCCCAGCACAATTTTGCAACCGTCCTCAACGAAGGTCGAAATAGCCTCCGGCAGGCTCATGAACTTATGATGATTGATGGAACTGTCCCCCAGGGCGAAACGCGACTTCGAACTCATATTAGGACGCGAAATCAATATCGCCTAGCCATCACGGCGGAATTTGCCGGATGGTAAGCTCAATCTTCCGCTCTGGGCATGGCGCTTTTCCGTGATCTCGGATCGAAAATCCCGCCGCCCAGATTTTCATGGCCCCATCCCATAACCTGCAACAGCACCGGCTCCAGTGACCGCCCTGCTTCGGTTAGGTGGTAGGCATGGCGCACCGGTCTTTCCTGATAGGGCTGCCGGTCCACCAATCCCCACTCCCTGAGTTTTTTAAGGCGCTGAGAGAGAATATTCGTCGGCATGCGCTCTTCGCTCTCCTGCAGCGCCCGGAAGGTATGTTTGCCGTGCCACATGAGATCCCGGATCACCAGGAGCGTCCATTTATCGCCAACCAGCTCCAGCGTCCGGGCAATGGAGCAGTGCGATCGGAAGGTGTGATCGTCTTTCTTCGGGACGGAATTTTGCATGTCATGCACCACTATCAAAAACCGGTTGCCGGCATGGGTACCATAGTCACTTGCGTTTTTAAAGTTAATCGTATACCTAGTGACTTGCAAATCGAAAGTCACTAGGCGGAATGCCTGCAAACAAAGGAGTGGAACTGATGAACAAGACAGTGTTGGCGCATTTTGCGGCTGCCATTGCCGCCCTGAGCGCGGGCGCCGCCGTTGTCGCCACGCGCTTCGTCATCGGCGAGACCGATCCGCTGGCCCTGGCGTTTTACCGGTATTTCATCGGCGTCATATGCTTTGTGCCGATCCTGCCCTTCATCTGGCCGAAAACCAGAATTCCCCTTACCGAATATGGCAAAATCGCCGTGCTCGGCCTGCTTTTCTTTGGCTTCTTTCCCTGGGCTTTCAATGCCTCCCTGCAATACATTCCCGCCGCGCGCGGGGCCGTTGGCCTGGCGACCATACCGGTTCAAACCTTGATCGTGGCGGTGATTTTCGGCCGGGAAAGGCTGACCCTGCAAAAGCTCATGGCCGTTGGCCTGGCATTCGCGGGTATCGCGATTGTCTTCGGGCCGGAAGCGATGAAGCTTTCCCAATCCGATTATTTTGTGGGCGATAGTTTGATGCTGCTGGGGGTATTCAGCGCCGCAATTTATTCGGTCTTCAGCCGGGGTACCCTCATGCGCCATGGGCCGTTGTTCGTGACGGCTTTGGCGATGGTGTTCGCGGTGGGGGCGCTGTTTCCCCTGACCTATTTCCAATCAGGCGTGAGCGGTATTCCCACATTCAGCGCGGAGGGTTGGCTGGCCGTGATGTTTCTTGGCACATTTGCCGGCGCCATCCAATTTTCGCTGTTCACCTGGGCCTTGCGCTGGCTTCCCCCCACGACCACCGTGCTGTACCTGACCCTGAACCCCATCACTGCCATGTTGTTCGGCGTTCTCCTTATCGGTGAAGCGTTGGAGTTCGTTCTGATCGCGGGATTGGCGTTGGTAGTGAGCGGCATCTTCATTGGCAATGGCGCGCTGACGGGCTTGTGGGGCAGGGTGTTTTCGGAGCGACCCAATGCCGAAGGCGGTAGTAGGCCGTTGGTTGAAAGATAAAAACCATCCGGTGATTCAAAACCTGAAATTGTTGCAGTATCTGCACGGTGGTAATTTTCGCGGCACGGCAATAGACTCAAATTGCGTAAATGAGACTATCAAGAGGCGCACATCGTGGATGAACGGAAGCCGGCAAGCGACTGGACGACGGATTTTGATATACTGGATCCCGATTACAACCTGGACCCAGGTCCAGTTTGGCGGGAAATGAGAGAGCGCTGCCCGATCGCCCATACGGAGCGTTGGGGCGGCGCTTGGGTCGCCACCAGTTACGATGATGTCCAGGCCCTGGTCAGAAAAACGCCGGAACTTTCGAACCGCCAACCGACCGTTTTTCCCATGGAGGACAGCAAGGATATTCTGGCCGATCACTACGCCGATCTATTTCCGCCACTGACCAAGGATCCACCCGAACATAGCCCCCTGCGGCGTTTGCTGTTGCCATTCTTTTCGATGAAGGCTGTCGAAGCACACAGGCCGTTCACCGAACAGCTATGCCACGGTCTCATCGACGGCTTTATTGACAAGGGCGCCTGCGATGCGGCCGAGGATTATGCCCGGCAAATTTCCCCGCGGGTGATTGGTCACTTGTTGGGTGTAGATCTTGGACGGACGGATGAATTGGTTGGCTGGGTTCGGGGCCTTGTTGAACTGGGCGCCGCCAACTTCGAACTGCGCTCCGAAAGCTACCGGGCCATCCGCGGTTTCCTTGGCGAGGAAATAGCCAAGCAGCGAACCGATCCGGGCGATAATTATATTTCGCGGCTGCAGGCCAGTGACATCGATGGCGAACCCGTTTCGGACATTGTGATCCTGAACATGTGCATGCTGCTATTGGTGGCGGGCGTCGATACCACGTGGAGCTCGATTGGCTCTTCGCTGTTGCATTTCGCCACCCATCCCGACGACCGTCGGCGTCTGGTGGCGGAACCGGAGCTGCTCTCCAGCGCCGTGGAGGAGATGTTGCGTCTGCACGCACCGGCCTCCGCCGGCCGCGTCGCCATGGCGGATGTGGAGCATGACGGTTTCACGTTCAAACGCGGCGAGAGAATGATCCTCAGTTTCCCGGCGGCGAACCGTGATCCGGCGGTCTTCGAATGTCCGGATGAAGCCGACATCGGGCGGCAAAAGAACCGCCATGTTGCCTTTGGCGTCGGCATCCACCGTTGCGCCGGCTCAAACCTTGCACGATTGGAGATGGAGGTCGCGCTTGCGGCCTGGTTCGCGCGCATTCCGGAATTCGAACTCAGCGACCCTGACGCCGTTACCTGGTCCGCCGGCCAGGTTCGCGGCGCCCGCACGGTTCCGGTTCGCTTTTGATGTTATTTCGGCTTGCCCGCTAGCGCATTTCCGATCGGGAAATGCTCCGATTTTTAAGATTAGAGCAATTTTTCCAATCACTTAGAATCGCTTCGCGATTCACATTGGATCGGAATTGCTCTAAGACACGCCTATTTTCTGTCCATGGTCCGAACGGACGCCAAATCTTCCAGCCAGCCGTGCGCCGAGCCGGTCCATACTTGAAATTTGGGCGTCAAGGCCGCGCGCTGGCGAACCGTACCAAGGCGGATATTATAGTTCTTCGATGCCTCCCCAACGCCGGTCGCATAGATGGGCGATCCGCAATCGGGACAAAACATCTGCGGCCGTTCGGCACCGCTGTCGCCTATCTTGATGTAGGTTTTGAGCTCGCCTGACAGGAGTTTGAAGCTCTCCGCCGGCGCCATTCCGATCATCCGGAAGGCCGAACCCGAAAGCGCCTGGCAGTCCGTGCAATGGCATATGCCGACCGTCTCGGGATCAATGTCGGCCTCATATGTAATGTTGCCGCAGTGGCAGCCGCCGTCAATTTTCACCATTCGTCTCCCAATAAATTCAGTCAATCAAACCCGCCGTGTTCGGCGCCCCTTGAGGGTCTGGTTCGAAAGTTAGTATACGATCAGCCTGAATTCTATAGCCGGATAGCTTCTCCCGGCGCGGGCCGGTACACTCCGCTCCATGGCCGAGGGTGCACAACGCAGACTGACAACCATCGTGGCGCTGGATATTGCCGGCTTCTCGCGGCTTGTCGGGCTTGACGAGGAAGGAGCCCTAGCCGCCCAGCGCAGCCACCGGGTGGAGCTGATCGAGCCGCTTCTGAAAGATTATCATGGACGCATCGCCAATACCGCCGGTGACAGTTTCCTGCTTGAATTCCCCAGCGCCGTGGAGGCCGTGCGTTGCGCCATCGCCGTGCAGCACGGCTTGGCGGCAAGAAACATCGATATTCCAACCGAACGGCGCATTGAATACCGCATCGGCGTCAATATCGGCGATGTGGTGGCGGATGGCGATGATCTGTTGGGCGAGGGCGTCAACATTGCCGCCCGTCTGGAAAATCTTTGTGAGCCGGGCGGCATTGTTCTCTCGGACGATGCCTACCGGCAGGTCCGGGACCGGCTCGATGTGGCCTGGGACGACGGCGGCGAGCATGCGGTCAAGAATATCGTCCGGCCGATCCAGGTCTGGCGATGGCGTGGACACGGCGCCGCGGCAGCCGCGCCAACCGAAGGGATGGCGGAGGACAGCGCCGTCCATACTTACGTTATGCCATCGAAACCCTCCATTGCCGTGCTCCCCTTCGATAATCTGTCCGGCGACCCGAAGCAGGATTATATCGGCGATGGTTTGACGGAAACCATTATTGCCGACCTTGCGGCCTTTCCCGACCTATCCATCATTGCCCGCAATTCCACGTTTACCTTCAAGAACAAAGCGGTCCTGGTCCAGGACGTGGCCAAGAAACTGGGCGCCCGGTATGTTCTGGAGGGCAGCGTTCAGTCCGCCGGCAATCGGTTGCGTATCGCCGCGCAGTTGATCGATGCCTCCGACGGCCGCCATATTTGGGCAGAGCGCTATGACCGTGAACTGGACAATCTTTTTCAGGTCCAGGACGATATCTCCCGGCGTGTTTTGGAAGAGATCCAGGTCGAGCTTACCCTGGGTCAGCAGGCCCGGTCCTGGCGCGCGGAATTTGCGGACCCGGAACTTTTCCGCCTCTATGTGGAAGGCCGCAGACACTTCACCGTGGCCACGCCGGAAGATCATGCCGAGGCCGAATGGCGGTTGAAGCGTGCCTATGACGCCAACCCCAACTCATCCATCGCTAATTTCAACATGGCCTGGATCTACTATCAGAAAATCCAGCTTGGCCTTGGTGATGGTGCCGCAGAGAACACCGCCAAGGCAAGGGAACTTGCGGAACGGTCAATTGAAATCAAGGATAATGCCGATGGACATGCCGTGCTCGGCTGGTTGGCATTGAACAGCGGAGACCACGACAGCGTTATCGCCCATGCCGACCGCATCATCGAGCTCGAACCGAGGTCCGGAATGGTCGTCTCAAACGCGGGCTTCCTGAAACTACAGTCGGGCCAGACCGAAGAGGCCGTGGCGATCCTCAGACGGTCCATGCGGCTGGAGCCTTATTATCCCGACTGGGTCGCGGGTGCGCTCGCCTGGGGCCTGGTGAAACTAGATGCATACGAAGAGGCCAAGGCCATATTCGCGGCGCATGTGGCGTCCGACACCAAGAACCCCTTCACGAGAGGTTCAGCCTTGAGTGGCCTTGCGTTCATCGCGATGTCCCAGGGCGAGATGGAGCGCGGCAGGGAATATATACGAAATCTACGTAGATTTATTCCGGGCATCGGTGTGAAACGAATGCAGAGCGGCGTGTTTCTCGGAAATGACAAGGACAGAGACTTCGGTGCAAAACTACTAGAGACCTTGCGGCAGGCCGGGCTTCCCGAATAGAGCGGCCCGAAGAATCCAGCTACGCCAACCGCTCCAGCAACGCCTTGGCTTCCATCAGGTCCTGGGTGCCGAAGCCCTCGGTGAACCAGCCATAGACCGGCGCCAGCAGATCGCGGGCTTCGCCGCGCCTGCCCTGACCGTCCCAAAGCCGGGCCAGACTGCCCGCCGCGCGCAGTTCCAGGGATTTTGCATCCTGGGCCCGGGCGATTTCCAGCGCCATTTCAAAGCAGTCTTCGGCCTCCGCCTGCTTGCCGCCGCCGGCCAGCAGGAGTTCGCCCTTGAGCCGGAATATCTCGGCCTGAAAGAAAATTTCTCCGGTTTCCTCAACCATATGCTGGGCATTGTTGAGGACATCCAAACCCGCATCAATCTCGCCATTGCGTAGATGCAGTTCGGCCAACAGCGTGTGGTGATAGGGTGCCTGGAAACGGGCCCCGGTCGCGGCATAGGCCGTCAATGCATCCGCCACCTCCGCGCTTTGCCCGCCGTCGTCATTCAGCGCGGCCTGCGCGGAGCCATACATGATCCGACCCACGGCGACCACCATGGCCAGGCCATGTTCCTTTGCCTTGTCGACCGCAACTTCCGTGATGTCTGAAACTGTCCGCCAATCACCGCAGAACTGGTAGGCCACGGAACACCAATAAAGCGCCCGGCTATGGGAATAGCCATGTTGGGAATTTTCCAGTGACGCGAGCGCGCGCTGACAATGTTTTAGCGCGGTGTCCGGGTAGCCGAGCAACCATTCGCACCAGGCGCCATAAGCAAACCCCGCGACCGCCACATCAAGTCCAATAAGCAGGGCGCCCGCGTTGGTTTCCTCTGCGTCCAAGGTCTCTGCAATTCTGATGCCGGCGTCATAATTATCCTTGGCATCAAGCAGATTGCCAACGTGCATTTGTGAAACAGCCGACATCAAATGTGCGGACAGATTTGTATAGACATCATCGGTCCGCGCCACGAGATCCTGCATTTCGACGGCCATTTCGCTGGCTGATGGGTGCATGCCGCGGGTAAGGGCGCTGACCCAGACGCCAAACATCACGGGAAAAATGCTGTCGTCGCGAACGATGGCGCAAAGTTGGCGGGCGCGATCAAAGGTCTCGGCGGTTTCGGGCGCGCCGTAGCCTTTGGTCGCCATGAACGCGGTGCCTAGCAGGCGCCGCATGGCGAGTTCCTGGCTGGCTTTTTCGTCACCTTCCGGCAACAGGGCCAGGCCTTTGTGCAAATGCCCGATTGCCTCGTGGTTGGCGGACCGCTGCATGGCCAACTGTCCGGCCTGGAGCCAATAATTTATCGCCTGATCGTTATCGCCGGCTTCGGAATAATGATGTGCGAGGATTTCAGGATTGGAATCCACGGTATCCGCGAACCGGTTCGAGAGCAGCGCCGCGACCTCCGTATGAAAATGCTGGCGGGTGCGCTTCAGCAATGACTGGTAGGCGGCGTCTTGTATCAAGGCATGTTTGAACATGTATTTGGCGCGCGGTATTCGGCCGCGCTGGTACAGCAATTCCGCATCGACCAGTTGGTCAAGACCGTCGCGCAAGGCCGATTCCTCGATTGCGCCCACGGCATGCAGCATATCGTAGGGAAATTCGCGGCCGAACACCGCGCCCAACTGGGCCACTTCGCGCACCGTCGGCACCTTGTCGAGCCTGGCCATCAGCGAATCCTGCAAGGTCGCCGGGATCGACAGGTCGCTGAACGGTCCGCTCAAATCGTAACTGTCGTCGCTTTCGGTAAGTGAGCCAGAAGTCAAAATTGCCCGGGTCAGTTCACCCACATAGAGCGGCACGCCGTCACTGCGGTCGACGATGTGATCCGTGACTTCTTTTGGTAGTCCCTTGCCGCCCGCAAGGTGGTGGATCATGGCTTCGACTTCCGGCCGTTCCAATCGGTTCAAGGTCAAAGGTACGATGTGGGAGCGGGCCGGCCAGGTCGGCATGAATTCCGGCCGGAAGGTGAGCACATTCAAAATTGGTGCGGTGGGGCACTGTTCGATCATCATTTCCAGAAGTTCCAGGGTCGTTGGGTCGGCCCAGTGAATATCTTCCCAAACCGCCAGCACCGGGTTCCGCTCGGCCTCTTCCAGAAACCAAGCCACGACCGTATCCAGGGTGGCGAGCCGTTGTTGCGGCGGGTTCATCGTCAATGGCGCATGGCGGTCTTCCGGCAACGGCAGGGCGTATAACGCGGCAATCAGGGGAATGGTTTCTTCCGACGCGAACCGAAACCCGGACAATGCCGCTTCCATTTTGGCAATTCTGGTCTCGCCATCATCGCCACCTGTCCAACCCATGGCGCGCCGCAACTGGGCAATGACTGGATAAAGGGTGCTGTTCGTGTGATGCGGTGAACAGCGCAGGGTGATGCGGGTTAAGCCGTCGTTTCGGACTTCGGCGGAGATGGCCTCCGTCAGCCGGGACTTGCCGATGCCCGCCTCGCCGCTGATCGATACCACCTGGCCCGAACCGTCCTTGCCCTGTTGCCAGGCCCGAAGCAATAGACCCAACTCCTCCTGCCGGCCGACCAGGGGTGGCGCTTCCACCGTTGCCCCCGTCTCGTCGTCAAATTCGCTGTCGTGTTCGCGGACCACCTGCCAGGCGGCCGACGTCTCTTCAATCCCTTTTAAATTCTGCTTGCCAAGGTCGATACATTCGAAGCCGTCACCGCCTAATTGCCAGGTCAGGCCGGAGATCACCATGCCGTTCGACGGCGCCAAGTCCTGCAAACGCGCCGACAGATTGGGG
This sequence comes from Alphaproteobacteria bacterium, assembly GCA_029937535.1. GTDB lineage: Bacteria > Pseudomonadota > Alphaproteobacteria. The sequence goes on along the minus strand of JAPYPT010000015.1, from coordinate 26,864 downwards.
GTTTCGCCCACGACCGCCAGTTCCTGGGCCGCGCCTTTGCCAATACTTTCGCCAACCACGACGGTGCCGGTGGCGATGCCGATACGAACGGCGAGCTCAACCTGCCGGTCCGCCGGCATCGTTGAATTCAGTTTCGGCATGGCCTCTATCACGGCCAGCCCCGCCAATATCGCCCGTTCGGCATCCTTTTCCTGGGCTTGGGGATAGCCGAAATAGATCAGGATGCCATCGCCCATGTATTTGGCGATGAAACCGTCAAACCGCCGGATGACCTCCGAGCAGGTATCCTGATAGGCCCGAAGGATATCCTGCATGTCCTCAGGATCGAACCGGGTTGAAAGTTCCGTGGAGCCGACAAGATCGCAAAACATCACGGTCAATTGACGCCGTTCGCCCGGCGTATTGTTGACGGCACTCGGTTGCGGGGCCGGGGGTGTAGCCTCGGGTGGCGCGGGTTGCTCAATTGGCGCGGCCACGGCGTCGTTGTCCGTGGACCCATCCGCCAAGGCACCAATGGCGCGCATTAATTTCTTCCGGTGCCCCATCGACGTGACGCCCAGCTTTTCAAGATCGTCATCACTCAAATCGGTGAGCAGATCCAGATCCAGGTCGTTTTCTTCAAACATGTCCGCATACTGGTCCAGACCCAAACCATCCAGCCATTTGCGCGTCGTTGCCGCCATTCCCCATTCCCGTACTTATTAAGTCCCGGCAGCATAGCGAGTAAGTCGTGCCGGCGGAACCGTGCCGATCCTGAATAAATTCAATACTAAAAGGCGGCAAGGCCGATTTCTGGCTATGAGGACGAGTACGGAATTCGTCAATTGTCGGCTTGCCGGGGATGTGCCACGGTTGCCGCAAGTGCAAAAAATATTGGGAGGCCGAGAGATGAGCGGAACGGGACGAGCAGAGGGCAAGATCGCGATGGTGACCGGGGGTGCCTCGGGAATTGGCAAAGCCTGCGCGCTGCGCTTGGCCGAACAAGGCGCGCGCGTACGCATCCTTGACCGTAATGCCGAAGCTGGTGCGAAGGCGGCCGAGGAGCTGGGGGCCGGGGTATCCTTCGCGGCACTGGAGGTTCAGGATGAGGACGCCTGGCGCGCGGCGGTCGCGGCCGTGGTGGCCGAACTTGGCGGGCTACATATCCTGGTCAACGCGGCCGGAATTTACATGCGCGGGCCCGAGCACAACCCGGAGACGGCGACCCTGGAAGATTGGCGGGCCATCCATGGCGTCAACGTGGAGGGCGTCTTTCTTGGATGCAAGCATGCGATCCCGGCCATGCGCGACAGCGGCGGCGGCTCGATCATCAACATTTCCTCCGTGGCCGGCCTGCGCGCCTCCGCCCATGCCGCGGCCTATGGCGCCTCCAAGGGCGGCGTGCGCCAGTTTTCCAAGTCCGTGGCGCATCATTGCGCCCGGCGCGGCTACGGCATCCGTTGCAATTCGATCCATCCCGGTTCCATCGATACGCCCATGGGCCAGCACGCCATGCTCGGCGTCGCCGCCACGGTGGAGGAAGGGCGGGAGCGCTACCGCAAGGGAATACCGCTGAAGGAGATTGGCGAGCCCGACGACATCGCCTACGCCGTGCTCTATCTGGCCAGTGACGAGTCGAAATACGTGACCGGCCAGGAACTCGCCGTGGACGGCGGCGTCATGATGGCCTGAAGTGTGAAGTTCCCTAACAGACGGTACAGTTGTCCCGGGCATGCTCCACCAAGGCCAATAGCTGTTCGTAGCTGACCGCGCCAGGCGCCATTTGCTGGCCAACGACGATGCTGGGCGTGCCGCGAATGCCCAGTTCGGTAGCCAGAGCACGGTTCAATTGGATGACCGCCAGAACTTCTCTGCTGTCCATGTCCTTCTTTAGGCGCGCGACATCCAGGCCGACGTCCTTGGCGACTTGAAAGATCAAGGATTCCGTCAGGCGTCGGCGCAGAGACATCAGGGCATTGTGAAAGACCAGATATTTGCCCTGGATTTTCGCGGCCAGGGCGGCGCGGCTGGCGATCACCGAGACGTCACCCAGAATGGGAAATTCCTTGAACACCACCCGAACGGATTTATCCGCCTTCAACAACTGCGCCAGGGTGGGGTGGAATTTCTTGCAATAGCCGCATTGGTAATCGAAAAACTCGACAACGGGTATCCGCCCCATGGGATTGACGATGTAATCATCGGTGGAGGCAAACAAAGCCTTGCGGTTGGACTTGATGGCGCCGATCAGGTCCTGTTTCTTTTGGGCCTTCTGACGCTGTTCCAATTTTTGCATGACCTCGACCAGCAGTTCCGGGTTGGCCAGCAGGTAGTTGCGGACGATCTGTTCGATTCGGATCGTTTCGGGGTCCCTGGACTGTTGCGCCATGGCCGTGGCGGGTACGGCGATCGCCGCGGCAACAGAAATTAAGAAACATATGCGGCGCAGGAACGCGAATGCCATGTGGTCTCCGTATCGGCTCAGGTCAGATTGGGGTGGATATTGGGCCGGGAAGCCTTTGTAGGCAATACCCAGCAGCCAGGTGCCGATCAACTCACCGTGCGCACGCGGGCGACGGCGGCCTGCCAGGCGGCGTACAATCGCTCCCGCTCTCCCGTTTCCATTTGCGGGGTGAATGTCGCTTCCCGTTGCCATTGCGTCCCGATGTCGGCGATGGAGGGGAATACCGATCCCTGCAGTCCCGCCAGATAGGCCGCGCCCAGGGCAGTGGTTTCCGTCACCACCGGCCGATCCACCGTGACATCCAGAATATCGGCGAGAAACTGCATCAGCCAATCATTGCCAACCATGCCGCCATCGACGCGTAGCGTATCTAATTGTAATCCAGCTCCGCCAGCCGATCCGTTAGTCGATCCGTCCGTTGTTGCGGCCGCATCCCGGCTCATGGCCAGAAGCAGATCGCGGGTCTGATAGCAGACCGCCTCCAGGCCCGCGCGGACAATCTGCGCGATGCCGCTGTCCCTGGTCAGGCCCAGGATTGCGCCGCGCGCATCCGCATCCCAATAAGGTGCGCCCAGTCCGGTGAAGGCCGGCACCATGATCACGCCATCGGTAGAGGCCACGCTGTTGGCCAGATATTCGGATTCCGGCGCCGCGGCAATTAACTTCAAACCGTCGCGCAGCCATTGCATGGCGGCGCCGGCGATAAAGATGCTGCCTTCAAGGGCATAGGTGGTCTTGCCGTTCAGGCGATAAGCCACCGTGGTCAACATCCGGTTTTGCGAGGCCACGGCCTCCGCCCCGGTGTTCAACATCACGAAACAACCGGTGCCATAGGTGGATTTGATCATGCCGGGGCGAAAACAGGCTTGCCCAACCGTCGCCGCATGCTGGTCGCCCGCCATGCCCAAAATGGCAATCGGAGCGCCGAACAGGTCATGCTCCGCATGGCCGAAATCGGCGGCACAATCGCGGACTTCACCCAGCAGGGACATCGGGATATCAAACAATTGGCAAAGTTCCCGATCCCAGCATTGGCGATGAATATCAAACAGCATGGTCCGGGCGGCATTGGTGGCGTCCGTGGCGTGGCTGGCGCCACCCGTCAGATTCCACAGCAGCCAGCTATCGATGGTGCCAAAGGCCAGCTCGCCCGCTTCCGCCCAGCCGCGCGCGCCCTCCACATTGTCCAGTAGCCAGGCGATCTTGGTGGCCGAAAAATATGGATCGATAACTAATCCCGTACGGGCCGCGATCAAATCTTCATGGCCGTCCCGGCGCAGACGTTCGCAATGGGGGGCCGTGCGGCGGTCCTGCCAGACGATGGCGTTGTGGATCGGCAGGCCCGTATCCCGGCGCCAGATCACCGTGGTTTCCCGTTGGTTGGTGATGCCGATGCCGGCGATCCGGTCAGGCCCCACGCCGCCCTGTTCCAAGGCGGACCGCGCCACGGCCAGGGTATCCCGCCAGATCTGCATCGCGTCGTGTTCCACGAGGCCGGGGGCGGGGAACACTTGCGCCAGCTCCCGCTGTGAGGTGGCCCGCGCCACGCCGTGATGATCGAACAAAATGGCGCGGCTGGACGTGGTGCCCTGGTCCAAGGCCAGAATGAACGATTCTGGGCTCATTGCTTCTTTTTGCGCTTGGCGGCCCGTTGCGCGGCCGTCTTGAGGTCCTGGGTCCGCAGCCAGCCGGGCGTGCCTTTTTTCAAGGCCCGCTCCGCCCGCGTGGCCTGACCGATGGCGTCGCGGAATTTACCGGTCAGAAAATACCGCTCCGCCGTGGCCAGGGATGCCTGGCCAATGTCGCCGTGACGGCCCAGGGCCATGCCCAGCCAGCGCCAGGCGGATGGGTTGCCCGGCGCCAGGCGCACGGCGCGGCGCATGTTCTCGATAGCGGCTTCGATATGCAGATCGCTCTCCACGGAAACTTGCGCCTGGCCCAGACCGATGCGCAACAGCACACTATTCGGGCGCAGCGCCACCGCCCGTTCGTAGGGCGCCACGGCGGCGGCCGTCCGGCCGCTTTCCAACAGGATCTGTCCATGAAATTCATGGAAATAGGGGTCGTCGGGATGCTCCGCCAGCAAATCCCGGATCAGCGCCAGGGCCTTGTCCGTCTGCCGCTTCTGATGCCGGGCGATGGACCGGGCATAGCGCCCCGACAGAGAGGTGTCGCTGGCCGGGTACTTCCGGAACGTCTCCACGGGGCTGCGCAGAAAGGCGATCAGCTTGGCCCGCATGCGACTGTGGCGAACGACATATTCAGGTCGTTCCGCCACATCGGAATAGCGGGAGCGGGACACGGCGGCGCGGATCGTGTCGACCCGGCTCCGGGTCAAGGGATGGGTGCGGACATAGGGGTCCTGGCTGGCCGACAACAGGGCCTCCTGATCGCCCAGCTTGTCGAAAAAGGCCAGCATGCCGCGGGCCGATTGGCGGGTCTGCTCCAGAATATCCAAGGCTGCCTGATCGGCCGAACTTTCCTGCACCCGGCTGTATTTCAGAAACGAACGCTGGGCGATCTGGGTGCCGCCGGCGATGATGGCGGAACCGGCCTGGCCCCGGCCGGCGACGACGGCCGCCGCGCCAAGGACAAAGGCCACGATTGACTGGGCCGAGGCATCGCGCAGGGCATCCTGGGTGCGGGCCAGGTGGCCGCCCGTGATGTGCCCGGTTTCATGCGCCATGACGCCGATAACTTGATTGGCATTGTCCGATGCGATGAGAAGACCGGTGTTGATGAATATTTTTTGCCCGCCGGCGACAAAGGCGTTGAGGGAGGGGTCCTTGACCAAAAATACCCGCACGGCGGATGGTTCCAGCCCGGCGATGGCGAACAGTGGTGTCCCGAACAGACGAATGGTATCTTCAATCTCCGCATCGCGGATAAAGGAAACCCGGCGCGCCTGGGCCGGCTCCAACCGGAACACTAGCGTCAAGAATGAAAGCAGCAATAGTCCAATTATGTATCGCAAGCCCATCGCTCCATCGTTGCATTGTCTTCAAACTAGGTTCGCGGCGCGGCGCCGTCAACGCGGCTGCCTTGCCGTACTGTTGTTGTTCCTCGCCGCCTGCGCCGGGCCGGCGCCGAAGGTCGGTGAGATTGGCGCCGTAGAAGGTTTCCTGGGCGCCGCAATTGGCGAGGAACCACGTGCCGCATTGTTGGCGCGGGATACCCTATCGGCGGGCGGTACGGCGGCGGATGCCGCGACGGCGGCGTATTTCGCCATGACCGTGACCTACCCCGTGGCCGTTGGCCTGGGCGGTGGCGGCGTTTGTTTGTACTATGATCATCGCGCCAACAAGACCGAGACGTTGGATTTCCGGGCGGCGGCGGCGGCCGGCGGCGTGATGGCTATCCCCGGAGCATTGCGCGGCATGGCCTTGTTGCACAGCCGCTACGGCCGTCTGCCTTGGGCGCAAATGGTCGCGCCGGCGGAGAAAATGGCCCGTTTCGGCCATCAGATCAGCCGCGCCCTGGCAAAACGCCTCGGCCCGCAAGCTGCCCGTTTGCAGGCGGATGCGGCCGCCGCCAAGATATTCCTGCATGCGGACGGCACGCCCTTGGCGGAGGCCGAGACCGTTGTTCAGGTGGAGCTGGCCTCGACCCTGACGCGGATCCGGACCCGTGGTGTCGGCGACATTTATGGCGGTGAGGCCGGGCGGCGCATGTTGCAGGCTGGCGCCTCGCATGGCGGCAAGATCACCATTGCCGAGTTGCGCAAGTATCGCGCCTCCTGGCGGGGAACCGCCCAGACACCTATCGGAAATCATGTGCTGCATCATCCCATATTGGGGGATGGGACGAATACATCGCAACTGCTGACGACGACGCTGGCCAAAACCTCCACGAACGTCACCGCCAACGATATTTTCGAAGGCGCCGATCTGGCGCGAAGGGGCGACCGGGGCGAGGCAGCCTTGGTGGTGGGCGATAGTTTCGGCTCGTCCGCCGCCTGTGTGTTCGACATGAACGGCGCCTTCGGCAGCGCCATCATGGCGCCTGAATTAGGAATTTTCTTGTCATCAAGCCCTGGTGGGCCACGGCCAGGCGGGGGCGGGCGTGGCTATCCGCTGCCCCTATTGGGGGTCAATGATCCTTTAAACCAAACCGTGCTGGCGGCGGCGGGCGCGGGCGGCCCCCAAGGCGCCTTGGGGGTGGCGGCACTTAGTCTCCGTGTCATGTCAGGCGATACGACCTTGGCCGAGGCAATGGCGGTGCCCGACAAGGTTACCGAATGGGGCCGCGTCCAGGCTCTATGGTGCCCCAAGGGCATACGTATCGGGCCGAAAACCTGCCAGTTCGCCTCCGATCCCAAGGCCTTTGGCCTGGCCGTGTTCGACAGGTTTTGAAGTGGCAATGAAGATATCCCAAAGGGGAACCATTCCCGCCTTCATCGTCATGGATGTGATGAAGGCAGCGGCCGAGCGCGAAGCGTCGGGGGAAGGGGTTCTGCATATGGAAGTGGGGCAGCCATCAACCTCCGCGCCCCGTGGTGTAATCGATGCCGCCAAGAAGGCTCTAGACGATGACTTGCTGGGCTATACCCTGGCCACCGGCATCCTGCCGTTACGGGAGCGTATTGCCCGGCATTATCAGGACTATTATGGCGTAACCGTACCGCCGGAGCGTATTTGCGTTACCACTGGATCGTCCGCCGCCTTTTTGTTGACCTTCCTGGCGGCCTTTGATCCGGGCGACAAGGTTGCCATTCTGCGGCCAGGGTATCCGTGTTACCGCAATATTCTCGGCGCCTTGGATATCGAGGCGGTGGAAGTTCCGGTGGGGCCGGAGAGCCGCTTTCAACCGACCTTGGCGGCCCTGGACGCGGCGGGGGGCGGGGATCTGGATGGATTGCTCATCGCCTCGCCGGCCAATCCGACCGGTTCCATGCTGCGCGAGGACGAGCTGGAACAGATCTTGGACTATTGCCGCCGTCACGCCATCCGCTACATCTCGGACGAGATCTATCATCAGATCACCTATGGCGCCGACGGTATCGAGGCGGCAACCGCCGTGGCCCATGACGAACAGGCCGTGGTGATCAATTCGTTTTCGAAATATTATTCCATGACCGGCTGGCGGTTGGGCTGGATGGTCTTGCCCGAGGATATGTTGCGTCCGGTGGAACGCCTGGCCCAGAACCTCTTCATCTCCGCTCCCAGTTTGGCCCAGCACGCCGCCGTCGCGGCGTTTGACTGCGGGTTGGAGTTGGATGCCAATGTTGCCCGCTATGCCCGTAACCGGAAACTATTGCTGGCGGAGTTGCCGAAGGCGGGCCTGGACCGGCTTGCCCCCGCCGACGGCGCCTTTTACATCTATGCCGATGTGCGCGCCTTTACCAACGATGCCCTGGCCTTTTGCGCCCAAATGCTGGAAGAGACCGGCGTGGCGGCCACGCCTGGCAATGATTTCGACCCCGTTGACGGCGCATCCTACGTGCGATTTTCCTTTGCCGGATCCGATGAGGACATGGCGGAAGCCTGCCGCCGCCTGCAAAGCTGGCTAGCGAATTCTGGCAAAGTTACAGGCCGATAAGTCGAACTTGAAGATCGCCTAACGGCGTTCGCTCAAAATAATCAGCCCCGCTGCCACCAGCCACGGCGTTTCGGTTTTTTGGGTTCGTCAGCCGCGGCATCTGCTGTTTCAGCCTCCGCTTCCGCTTCAGCCTCCGCTTCGACGGGCGCGGCGTCCTCACCATTACCATCAACGCCACCATCGGTTTCAATGGCCGGCTCGCCGACTGGTTCCGGTATCGCCACGGCAATGGGTTCCGGCGCAATGTCCGCTTCTGGTTCTGGTTCCGGTGCTGATTCCGGTACGGTGGCCGGGCCTGCGTCTTCCGGCACAGGGGTCTCGTCTGAAGTATCCGTATCGTCGGCTTCATTGTTGGTCATACCCGAAGCGGTAAAGCCGATCGGCGCGGGCGCTTCCACGGCGGCAATGAAACTAGTGGTCTCGGTCTGTTTTGGCGTCTCGGTGTCCTCTGACGTCTCGGCCAGTTCAGCCGTCTCCGCCGGGGCGGCCTCCGCACCCGCCATGTAACCGGCCCGTTCAACGACGGACTGGGTACCTTGGGTGGATTCCGTGGTTTCGGTGGCTTCCACGCTTACCATGGGTTCCGCCGCATCCGCACCTTCGGTGGCGCCATTGGTGACGGCATCGCCGTCTACCTGTTCGGTCTGCTCGGCACCGGAGCGCCGGCGCCGTCCGCCGCGCCGGCCACGGCGGCGGCGGCGGCTTCGTTCATCGCCTTCACCTTCGCCTTCGCCTTCGCCATTATTGCCGCCGGAAGAGGCTTCGTCTTGGCCATTACCGCGGCTGGCTTCCGTCTCGGCCTCGATTTCGGCGCCATCGGCGCTCGCATCCGTGTTGTTGCCATCTTCCTCGGCCTTGCGCTCTTCTCCGCGCCGGCGGGAGCGGCGGCGGCGGCGCGGACGCCGCTCCTTGGGCTTCTCTTCATCGTCGCCGTCCGTTACATCAACAGCCTCGGCTTCCACCACATCGTCGTCATCATCCGGCAGGGGCAAATTCTCGGCATTGCGCCGCCGTTCCTGCTCGATCTCCTCGATTTCCTGGGCGGTGCGGGTCTGATCAACCGTGATACGGCAGTCGGGCGCGACCAGGGCTTCATCGCCGAGGACGAAAATCCGCATGCCATAGCGCTGTTCGATTTCCGCCAGATGTTCCCGCTTCTGGTTCAGCAAATACAGCGAGACATCGCTTGGGGCATGCACGGTCAACTGTGCCGCCCGGCCCCGGATGCCCTCTTCCTCGATTGAACGGAGCACGTGCAGGGCCGTGGATTCCGTCGTGCGCACAAAGCCAGATCCGGCGCAGATCTCGCAGATCTTGGTCGAAGCCTCGAACAGGCTGGGACGCAGGCGCTGACGGGAGAGTTCCATCAGTCCAAACGACGATATCCGGCCGACCTGAATGCGGGCCCGGTCATCCTTCAAGGCGTCCTTCATGCGCCGTTCGACGGCGCGGTTGTTGCGGTTTTCATCCATGTCAATGTAGTCGATCACCACAAGCCCGGCCAAATCCCGCAGCCGCAACTGCCGGCCAACCTCCGAGGCCGCCTCCAGATTAGTCTTCAGGGCGGTTTCCTCGATATTCCGCTCCTTGGTGGAACGGCCCGAGTTCACATCGACCGCCACCAACGCCTCGGTTTGGGCAAAGACCAGATAGCCGCCGGATTTCAGCTGCACCACGTTGGAATGCATGCTGTCCAATTGCTGTTCCACCTGATAGCGGTGCAACAGGGGAATACGGTCACGGTACGGTTGAACCTTCTTGGCGTGGGACGGCATCAGCATGCGCATGAAATCCTTGGCCACGCGATAGCCGTCTTCGCCATCCACCAAGACCTCGTCGATGTCCTTGGCGTACATATCGCGGATTGCCCGCTTGATCAGGTTGGCTTCTTCATAGACCACCGTGGGGGCGGAAGAATCCAGCGTCAGATCCCGTACGCTATCCCAAAGCCGCAGCAAATATTCGAAATCGCGGCGGATCTCGGCCTTTGTGCGGTTTTGCCCCGCGGTTCGGACGATGACGCCCATGCCAGCGGGTACATCCAGGTCACTGACAATATCCTTTAGCTTCCGCCGGGCCGTCTGATTGGCGATCTTGCGGCTGATGCCGCCGCCGCGCGCCGTATTGGGCATCAAGACACAATAACGTCCGGCCAGGGACAGATAGGTGGTCAGCGCCGCGCCCTTGTTGCCGCGTTCTTCCTTAACCACCTGGATCAGCAGAACTTGCCGGCGCTTTATGACTTCCTGGATCTTGTAGCTGCGCCGGTTACGGGCCCGGGGCCGGGGCACCTCATCCATGGCATCGACAGCGCCGGCGGATTCACTGTCATTCCGACCGTCATCACCGTCGCTGTCGCCGTCATTGTCGCCGCGATCGTCTTGGCCATCGCTATCGTCGTCGCCATCGTCTTCGGCGCGGACTTGATCAAGGGCGGCGTCATCATACCCCGCATCCCCGGAAATCCCGGCGCCGTCACCATCCGTGTCCGGCCTGTCATCTTCATCACCGTCATCATCGCCATTATTGCCGTCGATACGGTCTTCCAACTCCGCTTGCCGGGCGGCCTGTTCGGCCTCATCCTGCAGGAGCGCTTCACGGTCGGCGATCGGGATCTGATAATAATCCGGATGAATTTCGTTAAAGGCCAAGAACCCATGGCGGTTGCCACCATAGTCCACGAAAGCCGCCTGCAACGAAGGTTCAACCCGCGTCACCTTGGCCAAATAGATGTTGCCTTTGAGTTGTTTTTTTGTGGCTGTTTCAAAGTCGAAATCAATCAACCGCTTGCCATCGACAACGACGATGCGGGTTTCTTCCGCATGCGTCGCGTCTACCAACATACGCGTCGTCATATCTTTCATGCCCGCCACGAACCGGCAGAATATGCCGGACGCCGCGGTCCCTAATTATAGCGAAGCCGGCAAATGGGGATATCAACCCGTCAAACGGCGCGGCCCAGAAATATCGTCGCAAAAAACCTCATCGCAACATTCCTGCCTAGATCGCGCGACGCGGGATATAACCACCGCGCCGACACCTTGGCCGACCAGGACGGGGATCCTTCTACCATCGCCGGTCCGGCCGTGTGCCGAACCTAGCTTCGAATTCACCTATCCAATCCGTCAAACCATGGGCGTAGTGGCGTCAGTCCGGAACGCGTGCTCACCAAAAAAAACATGGCGTCAGAAATCCCGGCCTTCGCCGCCACGCAATCACCGAACAGTTATATTCAGCGAAACGGTGACGGAACTAATACACAAGAATTATGATATACGCTTGATAAGCCGATTTCTCAAACAAAAATACTAACCTGCCGCAATAGTGCCAAAATCGTGACCCCATTGTCGGCGGCCATGGCCATTGTTGCCGACATTGGATATCGTTGTTTAGCGATTCGCAGCCACTAGATGTACCATGCCTGCAAAAATACGCCTGCCACTGATATTCGTCGCCATTTTCTGGTGGGGAGCCTCCCATGGCGCCTGGGCCGAGATAGTTGCCCACGACATCAGAATTGGCATCCATCAGGACAAAACCCGCTTTGTGCTCGATCTATCCGCCCCCGTCCGCTTTCAAATATTTGCCTTGGCCGATCCTTACCGCATCGTCATGGACTTGCCGGATATTCAATGGGAGGTGCCGCCGGCGGCGGCGCGGCGGGACGGTGGCCTGATCGCGGGCTTGCGCTATGGCCAGTACCAACCGGGTAATGCCCGCGTCGTTTTGGATTTGAAGGGACCGGGGATTGTTGTAAATTCCTTCATCGTTCCCGCCTCCGACGGCCAAGGCCCGCGCGTCGTCCTGGATATCCGAAAAGTTTCCCGGCAAGCCTTCATGAAGACCCTGCGGGCGCCACCGAAACAGGCGGTGCGGCCCGCCGCGCCGCCGAGACGTCCAAAGCCGAAACGGCAACCGACGCACAAACCATTGGTTATGATCGATCCCGGCCATGGCGGTGTGGACCCTGGAGCCATCGGGATTAGCGGTGTCTTTGAAAAACGCGTCACTTTGCGGATGGGCCGGCAGATCCGCAAAGCCATCACGGCCATGGGCCGCCAAAGGGCGCGGCTGACGCGGACCCGCGACACTTTCATCCCGTTGCGCCAGCGCGTGGCCATGGCGCGGGCGGCGGGAGCGGATTTGTTTATTTCGATCCATGCGGATTCAATCGCCAACAGGAACGTCCGCGGCGGTGGTATCTATACCCTGTCTGAAAACGCCTCCGACAAGGAATCGGCGGCCCTGGCCGCCAAGGAAAACCGCGCCGACCTGATCGCGGGCCTGAATCTCAAAGGCCATGATGACGAGGTAACGTCAATTCTGATCGTACTGACCCAGCGGGAAACCATGAACTATTCGGCGCAGTTCGCCACGGAATTGGTGCCGCATCTGCGGAAACTGATCCATATGCGCCGCAAACCCCACCGGTTCGCCGGGTTCGTGGTTTTGAAGGCGCCGGACGTGCCCTCGGTGCTGATAGAGCTGGGTTATCTATCCAATCGGCGGGATGAGAGGATGTTGACCAATCCCCGCTCCCACGCCGCCATCGCCGCCGCCATCGCCCGCGCCGTGAACAGCTATTTCGCGGCTCAGAAATCATAGCTCTAGGGCCTAGGTTCTGGCATGCTGGAGAAGATTATTGAAACGACTGACTAGGGGACATAAATGAGCAATTCTGGAATGTTGGAGATCATGCCGCTGGGCAGCCGCTGGCCAACTCTGGATCCGTTCTTGTTTTGCGCCTATCACAATGATGCCTATCCGGCGGGCGATGAGGATATGGGGCCGGCGGAGTCTCTTGCCGGACGCGCCATCGGCCAGGACTTTAGCGGCCGGGACGGCTGGAGCATGTATCATGGCGACCGGGTGCCGGGTTTCCCCCAACATCCCCACCGCGGTTTCGAGACGGTGACCGTGGCGCGCCGGGGCTTTATCGATCATGCCGATTCCATGGGCGCGTGCGCCCGTTTTGGCGAGGGCGATTTGCAATGGATGACCGCTGGACGGGGCATTGTGCATTCCGAGATGTTTCCCCTGCGCCAACAAGATCGCGGCAACCATACGGAGCTGTTTCAAATCTGGCTTAATCTGCCCGCCAAGGACAAAATGGTGGAATCGCATTTCGCCATGTTTTGGCAAAACCAAATTCCCCGTACCACCAGCGCCGATGACCAGGGCCGCGAAACCACGGTGGTCAGCTATTGCGGCGCGCTGTCCGATGGCGCCGCGCCGCCTCTCCCGCCACCCCATTCCTGGGCTGCCGATAGGGCCAATGGCGTGGTTATCTGGGTCCTTCAAATGGCGCCGGGCGCACATTGGACCTTGCCGCCAACGGATCCCGGCTTTAACCGGCAATTGTTCTTCTTTCAGGGCGACAGCCTGCAAATGGGTGGAGAGGATATAGCCGTTGGGCACGGCGTGGTTTGGGCGGCGGACACCAGTGTTGAGCTTCGGAATGGCGGCGAATCAGCGGAGATATTGGTGCTGCAAGGCCGCCCCATCAACGAACCCGTCGCCCATCACGGCCCCTTCGTCATGAACAGCCGGGACGAATTGCAACAGGCTTTCATGGATTATCAGCGCACGGGTTTCGGCGGCTGGCAGTGGCCGACGAACGGGCCGGTGCACGCTAGGGACAGCAGCCGGTTCGCGAAATTCCCCGATGGCAGGGTTGAAACCGCTAGCGATTAATTGAAGGCAAGTCATGAAACTGCCATATTCTCCAGGTAATTGCTTTGGGACTTGATTACCAACGTCAGAGGGGCAATTTGACCACGTCATGATACGGTTTATGGCGATCGTGTTTTCGCTGCTTCTGCTACTGGCCGTGCTGGCCGGCGGCGGCGGTCTGTACGTGCTGTGGCAGTTTGGCCGGGATTTGCCCGATTACAGCCAGTTGGCGGACTATCGGCCGGCGGTGATGAGCCGGGTGCATGCGGGCGATGGTACTTTGATCGGGGAATTCGCCCATCAGCGGCGGTTGTTCGTACCGATCGCCGCCATGCCGCGCCGGGTCATTCGGGCCTTTCTGTCGGCCGAGGATAAAACCTTTTATTCCCATCCCGGCATCGATTTCGCCGGCATCGCCTCGGCCATGTACCGCAACATTAAAAACCTCGGCGGCAAGCGGCGGCCGGTGGGCGCATCGACCATCACTCAACAGGTGGCGAAGAACTTTCTATTGACCAACGAGGTTTCGATCCGCCGCAAGGTCAAGGAAGCCATTCTGGCCTTTCGCATCGAACATGCCTTTTCCAAGGACCGGATCCTGGAATTGTATCTGAATGAAATCTATCTCGGCCTGGGCAGTTATGGCGTGGCCGCCGCCGCCCTGAATTATTTTGACAAATCCCTTGATGAATTGACCCTGGAAGAGACCGCCTTCCTGGCCGCCTTGCCCAAGGCGCCGAACAATTATCACCCCCTTCGCCACCGCAAGGCGGCCAAGGACAGGCGGAACTGGGTTTTGACCCGCATGGCTGATAACGGCGTGATCAGTCCGTTGGAGGCTAAACGCGGCGCGGCGCGGGCGTTGTTGATGCGCCGGCCCGACCCCACGCGCATATTCGAGGCGGGCTATTTTGCCGAGGAAGTCCGGCGGAAACTATTGCAACGCTACGGCAAGAAACGCCTGTACGAGGACGGCTTGTCCGTGCGCGCGACCCTGGAGCCGGCCCTGCAGACCATTGCCGACCGCAATCTCCGCGCCGGCCTGGAGGCCTATGACCGCCGGCACGGCTGGCGCGGCCCCTTGGCCCGGATCGAGGATATGGAAAACTGGCTGGACGCCCTGGGCAAGGTTTCAATTCCGCCCGCCATCGGCGCTTGGTACATGGCGGTCGTTTTGGCGCTGCAGGCCGATCAGGCCGAGATCGGATTCTCCAATGGCGTGGAGGGGCGGATCCTTCTGCCCCACCTGTCCTGGGCCCGGGCCTGGCGCAAGGGCGAGACCCGGGGGCCACGAGTGCGCCGATCCGGCGACGTGCTGGCCGTGGGCGATGTGGTTGCGGTCTCCGCCGTGCCGAAGTCGGACAAGAATTATCAACCTGGCAGTTTCAGCCTGCGGCAGATTCCCGCCATCAACGGCGCCCTGGTTGCCATGGATCCCCATACCGGCCGGATCCTGGCCATGTCGGGCGGCTATTCCTTTAAGGCCTCGCAGTTCAACCGGGCGACCCAGGCCATGCGCCAGCCGGGCTCCGCCTTCAAGCCCTTTGTCTACGCCGCCGCCCTGGAAAACGGTTTTACGCCATCCTCCATGGTGCTGGACGCGCCCTTTGTCATCGATGCCGGGCCGGGCCAGGGCAAATGGAAGCCTTCCAATTATACCAAACGCTTTTACGGTCCCTCGACCCTGCGTTTGGGTATCGAAAAATCCCGCAATCTGATGACCGTGCGCCTGGCTAATTATATCGGCATGGACCAGGTCGTGGAATATTCCGGCCGCTTTGGCATCATGGCGCACATGCCACTGCTTCTGCCCATGGCGCTCGGCGCCGGGGAAACGACTTTGTTGCGCCTGACCACGGCCTACGCCATGCTGGTTAATGGCGGCAAGCGGGTGGCGCCCACCCTTATCGACCGCATCCAGGACCGCCGGGGACGCACGGTGTTCCGCCAGGACAACCGGGAATGCCCGGGCTGCGTCTCCTCCGGCTGGCATGAGCAAGAGGCGCCGGCGATTCCAGACCGGCGGGACCAGATCATACAGCCGGGCACCGCCTATCAGATGGTCTCCATGTTGGAAGGCGTGGTGCAAAGAGGGACCGGCATTCGGATCAGGGCGGTCGGTAAACCACTGGCCGGAAAGACCGGAACGACGAACAAGAGCCGTGATGCCTGGTTTTTGGGATTTTCCCCGGATTTGGCCGTGGGCGTCTATATCGGTTTCGACAATCCGCGCAGTCTGGGCCGGCGCGAGACGGGAAGTTCCGTCGCCGTGCCGGTGTTCCGGGACTTCATGGCCGAGGCCCTGGCCAATCAGCCGGCGATACCGTTCCGCATTCCGCCCGGCATCCAACTGGTCCGCATCGCCTCCGCCACTGGTTTGCCGGCGGGACCCAATGACCGCAAGGTGGTATTGGAGGCGTTCAAACCGGGCACCGTGCCAAATATTTCCGGCCCGGTGCTTGACGGCACCCTTGCGAGGGAGGCAATTAGCGGGAGCAAACGGGCCGGTACGGGCGGTCTGTATTAGTTATTAGAGCAATTTTCAATCAATCGGGTGAACCCAAGACGTATTTGGCGCGACCCAAATGATTGGTTCAATTGCTCTTTTCTTAAGAATCCAAGCATGTTTAAAGAGAACATGCTCTAGTGTGCCGGAGAGAATTCATGCGTGCCGAAGCCGAAACCTTTGCAAACCAGATCGGCCAGAACCTGGCCCTTCTAAGGAGGCATCTTTGACTGGGATGTCTCCCTCAAACGGCTCGACGAGCTTAACAAACTAATCGAGGACCCCGGCCTTTGGGACAATGCCGCCCGGGCACAGAAACTGATGCGGGAGCGCACCGGCCTGGACAATGGCATCAACGGTCTGCGCGGCATGGAAGGCGAGCTGGCGGAATGCCTTGAGTTGATTGAGCTGGGAGAGGCTGAAGGCGATGATGAAATCGTCGCCGAGGCTGAAGCCCAACTTGGTGAATTGCGCGCCAGGGCGGAACGATTGCGCTTGGAATCCATGCTTTCGGGCGAGGTGGATGGTAATAATTGTTATGTGGAAATCCATGCCGGTGCGGGTGGTACGGAATCCCAGGACTGGGCCGAGATGCTTTTGCGCATGTACAGCCGGTGGAGCGACCAGCGCAAATTCAAGTGCGAACTGGTGGAAGCCAGCGCCGGCGAGGAGGCGGGCCTGAAATCCGCCACCTTGCACGTGCGCGGCGCGGACGCCTATGGCTGGATGAAGACCGAGAGCGGCGTGCACCGGCTGGTCCGAATTTCCCCCTTTGATGCGGCCTCCCGCCGTCATACCTCCTTCGCCTCCGTGTGGATCTACCCGGAGATCGATGACGACTTCGAGGTTGAGATCAATGATGGTGATTTGCGCGTCGATACCTACCGGGCCTCGGGCGCCGGCGGCCAGCACGTCAATACCACGGACAGCGCCATCCGCATCACCCATGAACCCACGGGCATTGTTGTCCAATGCCAGGCGGAACGTTCCCAGCACAAGAACCGCGCCGCCGCCATGAAGATGCTGCAGGCGCGCCTGTACGAAGCGGAGTTGCAAAAACGGGAGTCCGAGAAAAAGGCCATTGAGGACGAAAAGACCGATATCGGCTGGGGCCATCAGATCCGCAGTTACGTCCTGCACCCCTATCAGATGGTCAAGGATTTACGGACCGGGGTCGAACGGGGCGATGCACAACGCGTCCTGGACGGCGATCTCGACCGCTTCATGGAAGCTTCCCTGGCCGCGCGCCTGGGGGGTGACAGTCTCAACGTAGAGGATGATGGCGAAGACCGGGGCAGATAAAAGGACGCACTCTACACTAAAAAAAACCTCTCTTTGCGAAGTATCCGCCCACCGCTATGATTTGTAATGCGAAGCACTAATATGCGAAACGGCGCGAGAAATCGGATCATCGGCTACTGGACGCTTGGTTTGGGGTTGGCCCTGGTTTATGCGCTCATGCGTGGCAGTACGTGGCAGTCGGGCACTTCATTCCACACCGTGCTTGAGACGATCGCCACGCTGTTGGCGCTGATTGTCGGCGTGCTTGCCCTGGTTCGCTATTACTCCAAAGCTGAGAATATCTTCCTTTTCATTGGCACCGGATTCTTGGGAACCGCTTTCCTGGACGGTTATCATATGATCGTTACGTCGGCGTATTTCAGGCCGTACATGCCGTCAGACCTGCCGGCGCTTATTCCTTGGAGTTGGGTTGCCTCGCGGCAATTTCTTTCAATTCTGCTGTTTCTCGGTTGGTTTGCGGCGATGCGGGGAAAAAATCTAGGGGAGATGGGCAGATACAATTCAATCGGCGTTTATATCTTCGTGACGATATTTACTATTTCGAGTTTTCTTTTCTTTGCGTTCGTGCCCTTGCCGCCGGCCTACTATCCGGATCTTATTTTCCATAGACCCGAAGAATTTGTCCCGGCTCTGTTCTTCCTCCTGGCCTTGATCGGGTATCTGAATAAGGGCGACTGGCGTCACGATGTCTTCGAACATTGGTTGGTTCTTTCGCTTATTATCGGTTTCGTCGGGCAGGCAGTGTTTATGTCCTTCTCGGGCCAGATTTTCGATTTTGAATTTGATGCGGCCCATGTGCTTAAGAAAGCCAGCTATATTTGTGTGCTGATTGGTCTGCTGATATCCATTTTTGCCCTGTCTCGCGATGCCCATGAAAATGAAGCGCGAATTGTGGCTGTCCTGGATACCGTCCTCGACGCCATTATCACGATCGATGAAAGGGGCATTGTTCAGTCCTTCAATCCCGCGGCTGAAAAGACCTTCGGTTATACCGCCGATGAGGTTATCGGTGAAAACGTCAAAATGATCATGTCCGGGCGGGACAGCGGTCAGCATGACCAGTATCTGCGGAATTATTATGCGACCGGGCAGGCAAAAATCATTGGCCTGGGCCGTGAAGTCGTCGGGCTTCATAAAGATGGCAATGAGATGCCGATTGAACTGGCGGTCACGGAGATGCGCCTGGGCGATCGCCGTATGTTTGTCGGCAGTTGCCGCGATATCACGGTGCGAAAGACAGCGGAGCAGGACATTCTGAGACGTACCCAGGAACTGGAGACAGCCAATGCGGAATTGGATGCCTTCGCATATTCGGTCTCTCACGATCTGCGCGCGCCGCTACGCGGCATGGATGGCTTCAGTCAGGCCTTGTTGGAAGATTATGGCGACCATTTCGACGGCGAGGCCCGGAACTATCTTGACCGCATCAGCCAAGCCGGACGGCGCATGGGGCAAATGATCGATGATATTCTGACCCTATCGCGGGCCACGCGTCAGGATATGACAATCGAAGACGTCGATCTGTCCGCCTTGGCCCAGGAACATATGTCGGAACTGACCGCGAGATCCAAAAATCGCGCCGCAAAAATAGTGATTGCCCCAAATCTGCGGATCCAAGGCGATCCAAAATTGTTGCGTGTGGTTTTGGATAATCTACTCAATAATGCGTGGAAATTCACTGGCAATGAGACGGCGACACATATAGAATTCGGCGCCTATGACGAGCAAGGGGAAACGGTCTTCTTCGTGCGCGACAATGGCGCTGGGTTCGATATGGCCTATGGGAACAAACTGTTCGGTATTTTTCAACGCCTGCATTCGATGACGGAATTCGAAGGCACTGGCGTGGGCCTGGCCACCGTGGCGCGGCTTGTCAGCCGACATGGCGGTCGCATATGGGCCGAAGGCGAGGTGAATGAAGGTGCAACCTTCTTTTTCACGCTCTGACAATTAGTGTTTGCATAGTTGGTAAAAAATGGTGCGTAAATGGCCAAAATGACGATTTTGTTGGTGGAAGATAATCCAGACGACGAACTTCTCACCATGCGGGAACTCAGAAAGCAGAACGTCGCCAACGAGATCGTCGTGGCGCGGGACGGCGTTGAGGCGTTGGAATATCTGTTTGCGGAGGGCGCCTTCGCCGGCCGTGACGCCAAAGAGCAGCCGGCGATCGTGCTGCTAGACCTTAAACTGCCCAAGATCGATGGCCTGGAAGTTTTAAAGCGAATTCGCGCCGATGAACGCACGCGCCTCATACCGGTGACGATTTTGACGTCATCGGACGAGCAGAAGGATATGATCGAAAGCTATAATCTGGGCGCCAACAGCTATGTGCGCAAACCAGTGGATTTTGAACAATTCAGAGATGCGGTCCGGCAATTGCATCTCTATTGGATGCTGATAAACGAACCGCCACCCTCGGGGACCTGATGGAAAAGGAAGAGATCAATATTCTCTTCGTTGAAGACTCCGCCGACGACGCGGAACTAATTGCTCGTCAATTGCGTAAGGGCGGCTTTCAATTTACTTCCGAGTGCGTGGAGGATGCCGCCGGGTTGCGTGCCGCCCTGCATCGCGTTGACTGGGACATCGTCATCTGCGATCACGTCATGCCGCAATTCAATTCCTTCATGGCGCTCAAGATCGTGCGGGAAGAATGTCAGGACACACCATTCATCGTAGTCTCGGGCACCATTGGCGAGGAAGTCGCGGTCGAGGTGATGAAGGCGGGCGCCAATGATTATTTATTGAAGGAAAATTTGATCCGCCTCGTGCCCGCGGTCCGGCGCGAACTGGAGGAGGCGGCATCGCGGCGGCAAAGGCGGCAGGCGGAGGTTGCGTTGCGCAAGAGCGAAGCCCACATGCGTCTGATCGCCGATAATCTGCCGGTGTTTATCGCGCACATGGACAAGGATCTGCGTTACCAATTTGCCAACGAAACCGCAGCTGAGTGGTATCGGTTGCCGGCCGGCGACTTTGTTGGAAAGCACGCCGTTGATGTTGTAGGAGATGAAATACAGAGGAAGATACAGCGTTACATTGATAAAGTTTTAACTGGCGAACGCGTGACGTTTACGGAGTCAAATAGATATCCCGATGGCAAGACCCGTGATGTTCAAATTTCCTACGTGCCGGATATATCTGACGAGGGGCAGGTGCGCGGCTTTTTTAGTCTCGTCGTCGATTTAACGGCACATAAACAAACGGAGGCCGCGCTTCAGGAGACCGAGGCGTATCTCTCCGGCGCCATCGAAGGCATCTCCGAAGGTTTTATCCTGTACGACCCGGATGAGCGCTTCATCATGTGCAATGAGAAGTTCAGGAGCTTTTACCCACGGATCGAAAACGAATTGGTTCCGGGCGCGAAAATGGCGGACCTTGCGCGGCTGTCCTTTGAATGCGGCGCCGTCAAAACAGGCGATGAAAATGTTGAACTTTGGTTGAATGCACAGATGACCCGGCAAAGGAGCGCGCAAGGTTCCCACGAACAGGAACTTACCGACGGCCGGTGGCTTTTGTGCAGCGAGCGGAAAACGGCTGACGGGCTTACCGTGGGAATTCGTACCGATATTACGGAGGTCAAGAAAACCGCGGATCAATTGCGCCAGTCACAGCGCCTGGAAGCAGTGGGCCAGTTGACAGGCGGTATCGCCCACGACTTCAACAATATATTGGCCGCGGTCATCGGCAATCTTGATCTGATAGAGGCAGACCGCATTGCCGACGAGGGTGACAGAGACAGCGTCGCCATTGCCCTTCACGCGGCGGTCAAGGGCGCTGAATTAACCCACCGGTTGCTGGCATTCTCACGGCGGCAACCTCTCAATGCCAAAAACACCCGGATCAACGAGATATTGCCTAAATTCATTCAGCTTGCCGGGCGCACGATTGGTGAAAACATTGCCGTCAAGACCACATTGGCAGCGGATCTTTGGTCGACCATGGTCGATGTCGGACAGCTCGAGAATGCGCTGTTGAACCTCGCCATCAATGCCCGCGACGCCATGCCCGATGGCGGGCAATTGATCATTGAAACAGCCAATCAAGTCCTAAAGAATAGCGATACGGCGGCTTTCGAGGATCTCGTACCGGGCGACTACGTGATGATTTCCGTCAGCGACAGCGGCTTGGGCATGCCGGCGGAAATAATCTCACGGGTCTTCGAGCCGTTTTTCACGACAAAAGATATCGGCGAAGGCAGTGGGTTGGGTTTGAGCATGGTCTTCGGCTTTGCCAGACAAACCGGCGGACAGGTTTTGATTTCCAGCGAAGAAGGCGAAGGCACGACAGTAAGAATTTACCTGCCCAGGGCGGAAAAAGAGGCGCTGATCGAAGGTATTATACAGCCAGCCAAACTGGAAAAACCTACGGGCAAGGAAACAATTCTTGTGGTCGAGGATAACAAGGATCTGCTGGGATATCTTGTGAAGGCGCTTGACCGTCTCGGTTACACCACCCTGGAAGCGGAAGACGGACCGGCCGCACTGGACGTCATGGCGGCGTCCGAGAGGATCGACCTTTTATTGACCGATGTGATTTTGCCCCAGGGAATGAGCGGCCGTGATGTCGCCAACACTTTCCAAGCGCGATATCCGGCCGGCAGCGTGCTCTATTCGTCGGGCTACACACGGGAAGCTCTCAATCTTCGCGGCCAGTTCGATGAAGACGTGGCGCTCCTTAGCAAACCATACCGGACCGATGTTCTAGCCCAATGGATACGCCGGGTCCTGGATGACGAACAAATGTTATGAGCGCGCTACAGCCTAAAAGCACTAATTATTAGCGACTAATTCTGCCAGGCTTAGCTGCCCGTGGCGGTCTTCCCGCCAGCGACCGCGACAACCTCGGCCGGGCGGGGCGCGGGCGTCACCTTCGCTGTCTGGGTCGATGCCTGTATTGTCGTTTGGGTATCGTTGCGTTTGCAGTGGCCGTCCAGGAAGGCGCCGGCTTCAATGGCCAGACTGTCATGCCAGATATCACCCGTCACATGGGCTGTTTTGGCCAGGTGAACAATGCGTGCCTTGATGCGGCCCGTGACCTTGCCGCGGATTTCCACCTCATCGGCCTCGATCTGGCCGGTGATTGCGGCTTTTTCACCGATCATCAATTTGCCGCAGGTAATGTCGCCCTGCACCGTGCCATCAAGCTGTACCTCGCCCGGCGTCTTCAGATTGCCGGTAATTTCCAGGTCGGTTGATACCAGAGACGGTATGGCGCGGGCCGATGCGGCCGCGGCCTTGGTCTTGTCAGCCTTTGAAAACATATTTTCCAGCCTTTAGAAATTTCATCGGATCAAGCGGCTTGCGGTCGAACAATACTTCGTAGTGAACATGGGAGCCCGTGGAACGGCCACTGCTGCCCATCAAACCGATCTTTTGACGAAAAACCACCTTTTGACCCCGTTTGACCAGTATTTTTTGTAAATGTCCGTAGCGGGTGCGGAGGCCAAGCCCGTGGCTGACCTCCACCATGCGGCCATAAGGACCCTTCCAGCCCACATATGTGACCACGCCGGGCGAGGTGGCGCGCACTCTGGTGCGCCGGACCCCGGCCAGATCGACGCCGCCATGAAATGCCTTGCGTTTGGTGAACGGATCGCGCCGCTTGCCATAGCGCGACGAGATCGAGAATGAATCCACCGGCGGCGTGATCGGTAGACGTTCCAAAACCGCGTTCAGGGCGCTCCATCGGCTTAGGCGGTTTTCCAGCAAGCCCAGTTCACCAATGGTTTGGTTGTCGTTGTCCGCCGCCAAAAGCGGGCCACCCACCGCGCTCTGCTTCTTTTCGACCCGTTTTAGGAGCTTGTTCAGATTGAGGCCGGTAATTTTAACCACGGATTCCAATTCGGAAATATTGGCGTCCGTGCGGTCATTAATGTTGCCGACCAGGGTGCGCTGGGACAGATGCAACTGTTCCAAGCGATCTTCCAAACCGGCAATCCGCTGGTTTAAGTTGCGATGGGTGGAAATGGCGGTATCGCGTTGATCGGTTAGGCGAGCCACCATCTGTTCGCTGCTCTGAAGGTCTTGGTGGAGGTCCTTGCGGGCCTTTCGCAGACCGGTGAGATTGTCGCGCATAGCGTCGAGATTGCTTGCCAGCGTACTGCGTTCCTGGCGAACTTTTTCGCGGTCGGACAGGGTTTTCGCCAAGCGGTTGGCGGACGAGTCCAGATTAGACCGCAAATTCCGCTGGTCCATTTTCAGGCCCAGAACATTCTGCCGCATCTCGTCCAAATTGAGGGCCAGAGCCTGGCGCTCCCGCCGTACTATTTCCCGTTCGGATTCAGTTGAGGCCAACTGGCTGGTAATGTGACTAAGATTGGATTGCAGATTGTCGGACTGGTCCAGGGTCCGCCGGAGACTGGTTTCCAGATTGGATAGACGGGACTGCAATGCCTGGCTTTTGTTTAACGCCAAGTCCCGCTGCTTTTGGGTTTGGCCTAGTTCGCGCAACAGTTCCGTCCGCACCCGGTCCAAGCTGGCCCGTTGGCGAAGTACGTCGCCCAAAAGTTTCTGATTATATTCCAAATTGTCGGTAATCTTGCGGTACTTGGTTTCCACCGCGCGCATGTCGGCATTCAAGCGGTCATTGGCGCCCACCATGCGGGAGATATGAACGTCCTTGTCGGCAATGATATTCAGTTGCAGATAGATCCCAAGGCTGGCGTATGTCAGCCAGCCCAGCATTGACAAGGCAACCACGGTGAGCCCGATCTGGCTCTTCCGCCCCAGCGTGACCAAGTTAACTTCGCCACGGCTGCGAATTATTATCTGCCGTTCCGGGTAAAAACGCCCCAACAGCCGCGCGGCCCCACCCGCGATGCCCTCGATCATTCCATAGCCTCTTTCCAAGCGCGTGTGCGCCACCCTGGATTTTTGTTTATTGCATCCGATCCTGAAGCACATTGCAACGGAAAAAAACGCCAAACATGACGGCAGACCTCACGTGCCCCGCGTTCAGGAAAATTTTCACCCAATTTGCTTAAGAAAGGGCGGCGGATTCGTAGTACTCCGCCGCCATGCCGGCCTGGTTTCGCGCCGTGTGGTTAAAGGGCGGCTTGATGACACCCTTGAAATTCGCCGCGACCAAGATATGCCAATGGCTCACCGGTTCCAGCCCATGCCGCCGGCAGGACCATTCAAACCAACGGCAGCCAGTGGCGACATGGCCGATTTCCTCTTCCAATATCAATTGCAATATCAAGGCGGACTGGTTATCGCCAGCGGATTGCAGTTTGTCCACCATGGCCGGCGTGACATCCAGGCCCCGGGCTTCCAGCAACATGGGCACCACGGCCAGGCGGGCGGTCAGATCGCCGGCGGTATCGACCGCCGCCTGCCACAGGCCATCGTGGGCCGGTAAATCGCCGTAGGCGGCATCCAACTCCGCCAGGCGGGCCGCCAGATAGGTGAAATGCCGGCCTTCATCGGCCGCAACACCGACCCAATCGTCATAGAAGGCGCGCGGTAGGCCGGTATCGGCGAAGCGGGCAATCAGATCCCAGGCAAGGTCGATCGCGTTAAGTTCAATATGGGCGACCGCGTGCAACAAGGCGATCCGACCACGCGGCCCAGCGGTTCGGCGCCGGGGCATATCGCCGGGACGGCGCAGTTCCGGACGGGCGGGCCGCGCGGGCCTGAGTGGCGGCACGCATTGGCCACATTGGCCAATCTCCGCTATGACGCCGTCGCGCCAGTCCCTGGCCGCGGCGGCGCCGGCGGCGGCCTTGGCGGCCGGGTCGGCGGTCCGCAGAACCTCGCAGGCTCTGGCGCATAGACTATCAATGGGAGTCATGTTGGGGGCATTTAGGGGGCAACTTCGGGTGCGGGCCGTCAACGAAGCTCAGGCCGGGCCGGGTGCGGGATCAACGGCCGTGCCGGCGGGCGTTGACCAGGGCGACCACGGCCACGAAAGGTCCGGCGACACACATAACCAAGCCGACCATGATGTGGGGCAGGTAAATGTTCCAATCAATATTGACGGCGCGCTGAATAAGATCATAGCCGAACCAGGTCATCACGATGCCAGCGATTAAGCCGATTGGTCCCCACCATTTCATGTTTCACCTCGCACTGACGGATACCAGATTGCACCGGGGCGCAGTGTAAACCAAATGCGCTCATATTCTTTATAAATAATGCAATTGACCCAGATGCTTATACGCGGTCCACCGCGTCCTTGGGTGGACGTTTGCCCGGTCCCGGTCGGGTTCGTCGGCGCAAGGTGACGTTAACCATGTTTCTTCAGCAACGCTTAAATCAACATGTGGAAGACTAAGCCTGCCCCTGAATGCATGGCGCGCGCGCCGGCAATTATCGAGGGCGAGAGATTTTTACGAGGCTGGCCCATTATGCAAACTCCCCAATACGCGGACGCGACGGTTATGTTGCTGGATCGACAGCAGGCGGTACGCAAACAGACGCGGTCGGTGCTGAACGTCTTGGGTTTCAAAACGTTCCTGGAATTTGGCGATTTTGCGGCTGCCAGGCAGGGGCTGAACAATCAACGCGTGGAACTCGTTACACTAGAATTAAATGCCGAGGATTTCGGCAGTTTGAGCTTGATCAACGATATTCGCGACAACACGCTCGGCCTGGACCCGTTCGTGCCGATTTTACTGACCACGTGGGATGCCAAATTGAAGGCATTGCGGCCGGTTATAGGTTCGGGCGCGGACGACATAATTTTGTATCCGTTTTCCACCACTCAAATGGGTCAACGCATCGATGCCTTGGTACGTCATCGAAAACCATTCGTCGTCAGCGAGGACTACTTCGGCCCGGACCGGCGCAAGGCAGCCGCGCTGGAGAACGATCCCACATCCATTGTCGTTCCAAACGCATTGCAGGCTCATGTTCAAGGCCGGCGCGACGCCGCGCCAAATTCGGCCCGCATCGAAGAGACCCTGGCCGAGTTGCGCCGCTTGAAATTGCGCAATGTGGCGCGCCGCATCTGGTATTTTGCCGATCAACTGAAAACCGCGGTCCTGGACCCGTCGTTGCCCGACCGATACGAGCAAGACCTGCTCAAGCTGCGGAAATCAATCGGCACTTACAACAAGACCTTGATCCCCCGCGACAGCAGAGATTTAAGGGCCTTGTGTGACGCCCTGTCCGGCGTCTTGGCGGGGCTGTTTGGGCGTGCGCCGGATTTGAAGGGGCTGGAACTGCTGGAGCAAAATGCCCTGGCGTTGCGCGTCGCCTCGAAAATGGATGGTGAACCAAATGAGCTTAGCGCCGCCATCAGCAACGAGGTTGCCAGGGTCGGAAAACTAGCAGGCGATCCAATCCGGACGGCCCAGGGCTAGAGCGATTTTCAATTAATTGGATTCACACGACACGACACGAGCCCATTTTAACGTCGTTGCCGGGCTCGACCCGGCAATCCAGGGCAACAAACTCA
>JAPYPT010000304.1 GCA_029937535.1 Alphaproteobacteria bacterium | reverse complement strand
CGAGCAACTTATCCGCATTCAATTGAATCCAATTGAATGCGGGTTGCTCTAGTAGGGTTCATCCTAGGATTCGAGCCATATTTTCTCTAAATACATTAGAATTTTTGCATTTGATCTAGATCAATGCGGGCTCTTGGACGGTTTCCTATAGTCATGAAAATCCGTTGCCAAGGATTATCCCAATAGCTGGTTCGAGCGTCGGCTGGGTATCGTAAGGTAACGTGGTGAGCCGCTGCAAGGCGTTCACCGAATTGTCCCCTGGCGCTGCAATCCCCTGCTAGCGCCGAGGGCCGCGGCCCCCCATCCGCGGCCCTCAACATTAGGAATGGCCGTGTCGTTATCGACACGGCCATTTCTTTTCGTGGAACGACCTGAGTGGCAGGTTCCTCTTGCCAGTACATGCGTGAGGGCGCGATGATACGGTGCGCGCGGTCGTGCGCGCTTATCGTGCGGTCGAAGGGCAAACCATGACAACCATCACTTATTTGACAAAGATCCAGTTCGATTTCGGCGCCATAGGGCTGTTGGCGGCGGAAATGGTGGAACTTGGCATGTCCCGCCCCTTGTTGGTCACCGACAAGGGCGTGCGGGCGGCCGGCCTGCTGGACCAGGTCATGGAACAATTGGCGGATGCCGGCAGCGCTGAAATTTTCGATGGTACGCCGGAAAACCCAACCGAGGCGGCCATGACCGAAGCGCTGGCACAATATCGGGCGGCGGATTGTGATGGCGTTATTGGCGTGGGCGGCGGCTCTTCCATGGATCTTGCCAAGGCCATTGCCTTGATGGCGACCCATCCGGGCGAATTGTCGGAATATATGATGATCCTGGGTGGCGCCCCTAAAATTACCGATGCGATCGCCCCTGTTATTGCCATTCCCACGACGGCCGGAACAGGCAGCGAGGTTGGCCGCGGCGCCATCATGATCTTGAACGATGGCCGCAAGTTGGGCTTTGGCAGCCCGCATGTGATCCCCAAGGTTGCCTTGTGCGACCCGGACCTGACTTTTTCAATGCCCAGAATGCTCACCGCGGGTACCGGCATGGACGCTTTCGCCCATTGTTTCGAGACCTTTTGCGCCCCCGCCATCAATCCGCCCGCCGACGCCATCGCCACGGACGGCCTGGGCCGGGCCTTGCGCTTCGTGGAACGCGCCGTCGCCGATGGCAGCGACCGGGAGGCCCGTTGGCAGATGATGATGGCCTCGATGGAAGGTGCGATGGCCTTTCAAAAGGGTCTGGGCGCGGTGCATGGCATGTCGCACCCGCTTGGTTCCATTCCCGATCCAATTCTGCACCACGGTACCTTGAATGCGGTCTGCCTGCCGGCCGTGATCCGTTACAACGCTGATTTCGTGGGCGACAAATATGATTGGGTCAAGCGGATCTGGGGTCTGGCGCCCGAAGCCGATCTGGCCGACGAGGTCGCGGCCCTGAACACCCGTCTCGGCCTGCCGGCCAATTTGCGGGAGATGGGCGTCACCGAAGAGATGATCGAACCCCTGATCCCCCATGCCGTGGTGGATCATACAACAGCCACCAACCCCCGGCCGCTGGGGGCGGAGGATTATCGGGTCTTGTTTCTGGAAGCATTGGGTTAGCGTCATGGAATTCGCCAAGAGTGACGACGTCGAACGCCTGTATGATTTGATCGAGGCAGCGGAATGCGTGGTGGTTTTTACCGGTGCCGGCATCAGCACGGAATCCGGCATTCCGGATTTCCGCTCACCGGGCGGCCTGTGGACGAAGTATAAGCCCATCGATTTTGGTGATTTCATGGCCTCGGCCGAAATGCGCCGGGAATCCTGGCGCCGCAAATTTGCCATGGACAACACCATGATGGCGGCCGAACCCAATCGCGGTCACCGTGCCGTTGCCCGTCTGGTGGAGCGGGGCAAGGTGTCCGCCGTGATCACCCAGAACGTGGATGGCCTGCATCAGGTTTCCGGCGTGCCGGACGACCAGGTGATTGAGCTGCATGGCAATGCCACCTATGCCAAATGCCTGGGCTGCGGCCTGCGCCATGAACTGGCGCCCATAAAGGAAGCATTCCTGGCTGACGAAACCATGCCGATTTGTACGGCGTGCGGCAGTGAATTCATGAAAACCGCGACGATTTCCTTCGGACAGGCCATGCCGGAAGACAAAATGGCCCTGGCCCAGCGGGAGACCCTGGCCTGTGATCTGTTCATCGCCATCGGCTCATCCCTGGTGGTCTACCCGGCGGCGGGTTTCCCGGTCATGGCGAAACAAAACGGCTCCTCCATGGTGATCCTGAACCGCGAACCGACGGACCTGGATAGCCATGCCGATCTGGTCATCAATGGCGAAATCGGACCCACATTGGGTGACGCCGTGACGGTAAACTAGAGCAACCCGTATTCAATTGGATTCAATTGAATACGGATAAGTTGCTCTATCTTAAAGGTTTTAGCGCATGGCCTCGCGTTCAATTATACGCGACATGCGCTAGCTCGGTTCCGCCGTATCCTGGTAGTCATAAACCAGACCGGCTGTTTCCATGTCACTGTTTTCGTGCCGCAACGGCATAACGATAATCTCAACTTCCTTGCTGAGAACCGGCGAGCCCTTGACGCCCATGTGGACCGGGCGCCGTTCCTTGAGCAGAGCGGCATAGGATTCTTCCGCCAGGGCGCGGCCGGTATCGGTCAGGACTTCGTCCAGCTGCCGCGCCGTCATTTTCTGACCATAGACTTCCTCGATCTTGGCGCCGACGGAGGCATAGATGAACGTGTTGAGGTTGCCGCCCCGGGGGCCTTCGGCGATGGCGATGAAGGGTGAAATTTCGCTATAAAGGCGGCGGGCCTGGAGTTGCTCGAGGCGCGGCAATTGGTCTTCGCAATTGACCGATTCCCACAGCCACATGGCATAGGCGATCCGCAGGCGCCGCGAGAGGTAGCCCGGATCGATATTCGTTGAATACCAGTTTGTGATCATCGCCTAGCCGCCCTAAATAGACTTGCCATAATAACACGAGACGGGTTTTTGCGAACAGGAAAACCGCATAGGGGGATGAGGCGGGCCGGGCAATATCTCTGGCAATTTACAGGTTGGCGGGCGATCATGGTTACCAGCTTCAAATGGACGAGCGCAATGAGGGGACTGAAATGGCCTACGATCTGGTAATCAAGAACGGAACAATCATCGATGGCACCGGCGCCAAGGGTTATCGCGGCGACGTCGCGATCGAGGGTGAGCGGATTGTCGCGGTGGGCGAGGTCGAGGGCGTGGCAAAGGAAACGGTTGATGCCGACGGCCATCTGGTAACGCCGGGTTTCGTGGACATTCACACCCATCTTGACGCCCAGATCACCTGGGACCCCATCGCCTCATCGTCCTGCTGGCATGGCGTGACCTCCGCCGTCATGGGGAATTGCGGCGTTACCTTCGCGCCGTGCAAGGTCGAGGACCGGGAGTATCTGACCCGGCTGATGGAATCGGTCGAGGACGTGCCCGCCAAGAGCATCAACGCCGGCATGGAATGGAAATGGGAAACTTACGGCGAATATCTGGGCGCCCTCGATGATTTGCCGAAGGGCATCAATGTGGGCGGTCTGGTCGGCCATTGCGCCCTGCGCCTGTTCGCCATGGGAGAAGAGGCGCTGGAAAATACCCCGGCCTCGGAAGAGCAGATCAAGGCCATGCATGATGCGGTGTCCGAGGCCATGGACGGCGGCGCCCTTGGCTTTTCCACCTCGCGCACGCCCCTGCATTTTACCCCCGACGGCGACAATGTACCCGGCACCCATGCCACGCCGGAAGAGTTGAAGGGCATCTGCGCCGCTCTAGGCGCGCATGGCCGGGGCGTGGTGGAGGCGGCGACCGGGATCAGCGGTCCGGATGAAGAAACCGTGCGGCGGAACCTGGACATCGAATTGGGCTGGATGACCGATATCAGCCTGGATACGGGTCGGCCCATCACCTTTGGCCTGGCCCAGCGGCGGGAGACGCCGGAATCCTATGACTGGACTTTGCAAAAGGTGGCCGAAAGCGTCAAGAAGGGCGCCCGGATCTTTCCCCAATCGACCACGCGGGGCATTGGCGTTCTGTTCGGCTTTCAAAATCGCACGCCGTTCGACCGGGCCCCGGCCTGGCGCGCCTTGCGCGGATTGAGCATGGACGAAAAGCTCGCCAAACTGCGCAACGCGGACTATCGCGCCGCCATGGTGGAACAAGCCCTCTCGGACCCGCCGCCGATGGATATGAACGATCTGTACCTGATGTCGCACAAGGCGCCGCGCTACGATCTAGATCCCTCACAGAGCCTGACCGCCCTTGCCGCCGGCATGAATATCAGCGCTCCGGCGGCTTTTATCGACCTATCCGTGGCCGATGGCGGCCTGGCCCTGTTCAATTTTCCCTTTCTGAATCCGGATATGGATGCGGTGGAAAAGATGTTGAAGGATTCCAACGTGGTCCTGGGCCTGGGTGATTCAGGGGCCCATTGCGGCCAGATCATGGACGCCTCCCTGCCGACATACTTCCTGACCTATTGGGTCAGGGAACGGGGCGAATTCGGTCTTGAAGAGGGCATCCGTAAGCTGACCGGAGAACCGGCGGCGCTGTATGATTTGAAGGGCCGCGGGGTTCTCGCACCCGGCGCCTTCGCCGATATCAACGTCATCGATTACGACGGCCTGAAATTGTGGGGACCGGAATTCGTCCACGACTTCCCCGCCGGCGCGGGCCGGTATATTCAAAAATCGGAAGGCTACAGCCACATGTTCGTCAACGGCCAATTGTTCATGCGCGATGGCGAACATGCCGGTGCATTGAACGGCAAGGTTCTGCGCAGCACCTGAACCATGCGATCAAGAGCAGGATGACTGGTTCAATTGCTCTCGGTACTAACAAAAAAAATTAGGAGGGACGAACATTGACCGCGATGGAACTGGAAAATCTGGTTGGTAAATTCAGGAAGTACAAAAGTTCAGGCGATGGCAGTCTGGAAGAGAGACGGTCCAATATGACCCGCCTGGGAACGGCACTGCCGGTTCCCGAGGACGCGCGGGTCGAGGCGGTGGACGCGGGCGGCGTGGCGGCTGAATGGGTGCGGGCGCCCAACGTCGGGACGGAGAGCGATCGGGCGTTGTTGTATCTGCATGGCGGCGGCTATGCCATTGGCGGTTTGGGCAGCCATCGATTGCTCGCCTACAATTTGTCCCGGGCCACGGGCATGGCGTGTTTGCTGTTGGATTACCGCCTGGCCCCCGAACATCCCTTTCCCGCCGCGATCGATGACACCGCCGCCGCCTATGACTGGCTGCTGGCCCAGGGTTATGGGCCGGAGCGCTTGGCGGTTGCTGGCGATTCAGCCGGCGGCGGATTGGCCGTGGCGGCAATGTTGCGCTTGCGCCAGCATGACCGGCCCTTGCCCGGCGCCATTGCCTGTCTCTCTCCCTGGACCGACATGACCATGGCCGGCGCCTCCATTACAGCCCTGGCCGAGGCGGATCCTCTCGTGGGCCGGAGCAGCCTGGAGAGTTGCGCGCAATGGTATCTGGGCGATGGCGACCGCGCGGATCCGCTGGCCTCCCCCTTGCTTGGCGATCTGACCGGGCTGCCGCCCATGTTGATACAGGTCGGCAGCGAGGAAATTTTGCTTGATGATGCCGCTGGCCTGGCCGCACGGGCGGAACAGGCCGGGGTGACGGTCGATTATCAATGCTGGGAGCAAATGTTCCACGTCTGGCAGCTTTACGCGCCCATGTTATCGGAAGCGCGGGACGCGGTTGACGCCATCGGGGTATTTTTGAACCGGCACATCAATTGAGGCGACCGGGGTATTTCAGCCGTTGACCCAATCGGCCGGTGGATAACTCTAGGCCAAGGCCCATTGTCTTAATAGGTTAGGGAGTCGAATCAATTCGTTAGCGCATGGCCTCGCGTTCAATTGAACGCGAGGCCATGCGCTAAAACCTTTA
>JAPYPT010000014.1 GCA_029937535.1 Alphaproteobacteria bacterium | reverse complement strand
TCTCAACCTCGTGGCCGCTATGATCGCCGCCAAATGATTGTCAACAGGCCCTAGCCCATACTATAAAATTTCCAAAATATTTTCAGGTGGCCGGCCGACGGCTGCCTTGCCATTAGCCAAAACAATGGGACGTTCGATCAGAATTGGATTGGCGACCATGGCATCGATCAACTGGCCTTCATCCAAACTCTGATCGGCTAGGTTATTCGCCCCATAAGCGTCTTCCTTGGTGCGCATGAACTGGCGCGGATCTTGCTTCAGCAGATCAAGAATGTCTCTCAAGGTTGAGGCATCCGGCGGGGTCTGGAGATATTCAATCACCTCCGGTTCAATCCCTTTATCCTGCAATAATTGTAACGTCGCCCTGGATTTGGAGCAGCGGGGATTGTGATAAATCGTAACGGTCATGGGTGCCTCTGATTAATTTCCATGGCGAAATCTAACAAAGCAGCCTTTCAATTGACACCGCAAACGCGCTACACCGAGCCAGGAAATATTAATCACGCGTTGGGGATTAGTGCATGAGTACGGACGTACCGGCGGGATTCGAATTGGCCGCCGAGAGTGAAACTTTCGAAACTTTCGTCGGCCCGCTTTATGAGAAATGGGAAGACGGGCAATACACCTGCGGCTTTCGTGCCGCGCCGCACCACGGTAACCGGCGCGGCGTGGTGCACGGCGGCATGTTGTTCACCTTTGCCGATCATACCTTGGGCAATATGGTGTGGGAGCAGTTCCAGGATCAGCCCTGCGCCACGGTTACGCTAAACGTGGACTATCTTGCCGGCGCCAAAACCGGTGATTGGATCGAATGCACCGGCAACATTACGCGCGAGACCCGCTCGCTGATCTTTATCAAGGGCCAACTGACGATCGAAGGACAGATCGTCATGACCGCCTCCGGCGTTTGGAAAAAGCTCGGGGCCGACTGAAAAAATTCTAAGCCAGGCGTTTGGTTGGGTCCAAGTCGTCGTATTTCGGCGCCCGCTTTTCCTGTTTCGCCATGAAGGCCTCGCCCAGGTCGGCACGGGACAGCATGGCGGCATTCCAGGTGGCGATGTAATTCAGGCCATCTTGGATCGAATGATCCCGGGCATAGTTCAGCATTTCCTTGTTACCCACGGTGGCGATGGGGCTTTTCGAGGCGATCTCGGCCGCAATGGCCATGACACCGGCCAGCAACGCCTCGTGATCGGCAAAGACCTGATTGACCAAGCCCCATTCCCGCGCCTCCGGAGACATCATGCGCCGGCCCGTGAAGGTCAATTCCCGCACGATGCCGTGGGGCAGGATATGGGGCAGTCTTTGCAAGGTCCCCACATCCGCCGTCATGCCGATATTGGTTTCCTGGATCGAAAAGAAGGCATCCTCCGCGCAATAGCGCATATCGCAGGCGCTGATCAGATCGATACCGCCGCCGATGCAGGCGCCCTGTATCGCGGCCAGGACCGGCAGGCGGCAACGGTCAAGCACGGTCATGGTTTCCTGCATATGCAGCACCGTGCGGCGCAGCGACTCGGCCTTGCGCGCGGGCTCCCCGTCGCTGCCCATCAGGCCGGCGCCGAAATCATTCAGATCCAGGCCGGAAGTAAAATGCTTGCCCATGGCCGAAAGGACCACCACGCGGGCGGCGGTATCATTGTCAATCTCGCCGAACACCGCCACCATTTCGGGCCAGAAAGCCCGGTTCATCGTATTGAATTCCGCCCCCCGGATCAGCCGCACATGGGCGATGCCGTCCTCGACATCCAAGCTTAATGTTTCATACGTCATCAGAACCTCCAGACGTGTGGATTTCGCTTGTGATAGCATGGGGGCACAAGCTGATAAAGCGGGAGGAATAAATGGCCGTCACACAAGACAGCCTGATGGCGTTGCAGGCCTTGGGCAAGGAATTCACCTACACGGATAACGATTCCATGCTGTACGCCCTGGGCATTGGCATGGGCAGCGATCAGATGAACCGGGCCGAACTGGCCTTCTGCTATGAAAAGGAGCAAAAGGTGATGCCGTCCCAGGCCACGGTCATCGCCTTTGACGACAGTATTTTTTGGGACTGCGGCATCGATGTGGTCCAATCCGTGCACGGCGAACAACGCCTCACCCTGCACCAACCCCTGCCGGCGGCGGCCACGGTTATTTCCGATGTCCGGGTGACGGATGCTTTTGACAAGGGCGAGGGGCGCGGCGCGTTGATCTTGTTGGAAACCGTGCTGACCGACAAGGCAAGTGGCGATAAACTATGCACCATGGAATCAGTTCTTTTCGCCCGAGGCGATGGCGGCTATGGCGGACCCCAGGGCTCGCCGCCCCCCCTGCCAAAATCTCCCATGCAGCTCGCCGACCATGTGGTTGAATTTCAGACCTTGCCGCGCCAGGCGCTTCTCTATCGGCTTTCGGGCGACCGCAACCCGCTGCATTGCGATCCCGATTTCGCCGCCTCGGGGGGCTTTGACAAACCGATCCTGCACGGCCTGTGTACCTATGGGCATGCCTGTCATGCGGTGCTGCGGTCGTGCTGCGATTATAATCCCGAACGCATGTTGAGCTTTTCCGCCCGCTTCTCCGCTCCCGTGATGCCGGGCGATATGCTGCAAACCCATATTTGGCAAGACGAGGACGAAATCTATTTCACCACCTCCGTGCCCGAACGCGATCTAATCGTCCTCTCCAACGGCTTCGCCACGATTGCGGTTTAGTTCATGAGTGACGAGGAAAACTCAGATATCCGCGACGATTTGGCTCGAATCCAAGCGGCCCAAGCGGCCCGCCTGGACGCGGCACGGCCCGAGGCCGTGGCCCGCCAGGCCAAACGCGGCCTGCAGACCATTCGCGCCTCCATCGAGGCCTTCATCGACCCAAATAGCTTTGTCGAATATGGCGGCTTGGCGGCCCCGGCCAGGGACGATATGACCGGCCCCGCCGATGGCCTGGTCATGGGCACGGCCACGGTGGACGGCAGGCCCATCGTGGTCGCCGGTTATGACTTCACCGTGTATGCGGGCAGCCAGGGCGCGATCAATCACCGCAAGACCGACCGCATGTTCGCCCTGGCGGAGCGCAATGGCTGGCCCGTGGTCGGCTGGTGGGACGGCGGCGGCGCCCGGACCCAGGACCTGGCCTTGACGGCGAAGGGTCCGACGCCAGCTTTCGTAACCTTTGCCCGGCTGTCGGGCAAGGCGCCAACCATCGCCATGGTTACCGGCGCGGCCTTTGCCGGGCAGGCCAATCTGTCGGGGTTGAGCGACGTCGTCATCGCCATTCCCTCCGCCACCATGGGCATGGCGGGCCCGCCCCTGGTCGCGGCCGCCCTGGGCCATTGGCTGAAGCCGGAAGAAATCGGCCCCATGGAGGTGCACGAGGCCTCCGGCGCCATTGACATCCTGTGCCCGGACGAGAGCAGCGCCATTGCCACGGCGCGGCAATATCTAGGCTATTTCCGGGGCCGGCGGGAGCCCGGCCCGGCGGGGGATCAAACCTTGCTGCGGGACATCGTGCCCGAGAGCCCCCGGAGAGCCTATAACGTGCGAAAGGTCGTCGAGGGTCTTTCCGATACCGGTAGCGTGCTGGAGCTGCGGCCCAAGTTCGGCAAGGCCGTCGTGACCGCCCTGACGCGGATCGACGGTTGGCCCGTGGGTATGATCGCCAATCAGCCCATGGTCATGGCCGGCGCCATTGATTCGGATGCCTCGGACAAAATCGCCCGCTTCATCCAACTCTGTGACGCCTATGACATCCCCCTGCTGTTCCTCTGCGATACACCGGGCCTGATGGTCGGGCCGGAGGTTGAGAAGACGGCCCTGGTGCGCCATTCCGCCCGCATTCTGACCGCCCTGGCGAACGCCACGACATCCTATATGACCGTGGTCCTCCGCAAGGCTTATGGTTTGGGTTACTACGTTATGGGCGGCGCCGCGACGGAGCCGGATCTGTTGCTAGCCTGGCCCACGGCGGAATTTGGCGGCATGGGTCTTGAGGGCGCCGTCAACATCATTCATCGCAAGGAGCTGGAGGCGATTGCGGATGAAGAGGAGCGTGCCGCCCGCCATAAAGAGCGGACGGACGAATTGAAGACCTACCACACGGCACTTGCCACCGCCGAGAGGTTCCATGTGGATGATGTGGTCGATCCGGCGGATACCCGAGCCATTCTGGTCAATACCCTGGCCGCCCTACCCCAACCCGACCCCCACCGTGGCCGCAAACGGGTGATTGAACCATGGTAGATCAAACAAATTCAAAGGAGACAAAAATATGAGCCGGCAAAATATTTCGTCAGGCGGTCCATTGGAGGAAAAGGTGGGATATTCCCGCGCCGTCCGCGTGGGCCGTTCCGTTCATGTATCGGGCACCACGGCCTTTGGGCCCGACGGCAACATGGTCGCCGACGATGCCTATGGCCAGACCCGGCAGATCCTCAGGACCATTATCGCTGCCCTGGCGGAGGCGGGCGCCAAGCCCGAAGACGTCGTGCGTACAGTCATGTATGTGACCGATATCGCCGATGCCCTGGATGTGGGCCGGGCCCACGGCGAAATCTTCTCCAATATTCGCCCGGCCTCCACCCTGGTCGCGGTCAGCGCCCTGATCGCACCGGAGATGAAAGTTGAGATCGAAGCCTACGCGGAACTGTCCGGGGACGATTGAGTTTATGAGTTCCGTAACCCTTGACGACGTCCACGCCGCAGCCCGGCGCATCGAAGGCCGGGTGCGCCGCACGCCCCTTATTCCCGCCATGCTTTGTCATGCCCCCCTGCCCGGCGACCCAACCCTGAACTTGAAGCTGGAATGCCTCCAGGTCTCGGGTTCGTTCAAGGCGCGGGGCGCCATGAGCAAGCTGACCACCCTGGACGAGGGCGCCAAGGCGAAGGGACTGATCACCGCCTCGGGCGGCAATCACGGCCTGGGCGTGGCCTATGCGGGCCATTCGGCGGGCGTTGCGGTAACCATCTATTTGCCGGGCAATACGCCGCCCGCCAAGGCCGACCACCTGCGCCGGTGGGGCGCGGATGTCCACATTCATGGCGATGTCTGGGACGATGCCAACCGCGAAGCTTTGGCGGTCGCGGCGCGGGAGGGGAAAACCTATATCCACCCCTTCGCGGACCCAGCGGTTATCGCCGGCCAAGGCACGGTCAGCCTGGAAGTGCTGGCGGATGCGCCGGAAACGGATGTCCTGCTGGTTTCCATCGGCGGCGGTGGTTTGATATCCGGCACGGCCATGGCGGCCAAGGCCCTGAAGCCGGGGATTACCGTGATCGGGATCGAGCCGGTCGGCGCCCCCACCCTGGCCGAAAGCGTCGCCGCCGGTAAGGTGGTGGAACTGGCCAGTATCGACACCTTGGCCAACACCCTGGCGCCACGGCGAAGCGAGGATATCAACCTGGCCTTGATCCAGGAAAACGTGGACGAAATTGTCCTGGTCACCGATGATCAAATGCGCCACGCGGCCCAGTGGCTATGGCGGGAATTCGGCTTGGGCGTTGAACTCTCGGCGGCGGCGGCCATCGCGGCCCTGCAGGGGGGCGTCTACGCACCGCCAGCGGGTGCTGTCTGTACGGCGCTGGTGTGCGGCGCGGGCAGCGATGGGATGGCCTGATATGAGCGCGCCAATAGCCGATTCCACCGCCGCCTCGGCGCCCATGGATGATAAACAGCGCATCCTGCACGAAGTCTTTGGGTTTTCGGAATTCCGCCCCGGCCAGGCCGAAATTATCGACACCCTGTTGGCCGGCCAAAGCGCCTTGGCGGTGATGCCGACCGGTGCGGGCAAATCCCTGTGCTTTCAGGTGCCCGCCTTGGCCCTGGGCGGCCTGACCATCGTGGTCTCGCCCCTTCTGGCCTTGATGCAGGATCAAGTCTCCGCCCTGCAACTGGCCGGCGTCCGCGCCGAAACCATCAATTCCGGAAAAGACCGCGGCGAAAACGTCGATATCTGGCGCCAAGTGGCGGCGGGCGAGATTTCGCTCCTGTATCTCTCCCCCGAACGCCTGATGACCGATCGCATGTTGGCCGCGCTGTCCCGCCTGCCCGTCTCCCTGATCGCCGTGGACGAAGCCCATTGCATCTCCCAATGGGGGCCCGCCTTCCGGCCGGAATATGGCGATCTGGCCCGTCTGCGGGAGCTGTTCCCCGGAACGCCCATGGTCGCCCTGACCGCCACGGCGGACGCCATCACGCGGCGGGATATCGCGGAAAAACTGTTCGGCGAGAATGCCCGCATCTTCGTGCAGGGCTTCGACCGCCCCAACATCCGCCTGGGCGTCGCCTTCAAGCAGGATTGGAAGCGCCAGATGCTGGCCTTTCTCGCCCGCCATCAAGGGCAGAGCGGCATCGTCTATTGCCTCTCCCGCAAGAAGACCGAGGAAACCGCCCGCTACCTATCCGACAACGGCATCCACGCCCTGCCCTATCACGCCGGCATGGACAAGGGACGGCGCGACGGCAACCAGGACCGCTTCATGCGCGAGGACGCGGTGGTCATGGTGGCCACGATTGCGTTTGGCATGGGCATCGACAAACCGGACGTGCGCTTCGTGCTGCATACGGATCTGCCCGGCAGCATGGAGGCTTATTACCAGGAATTCGGCCGCGCCGGGCGCGACGGAGCGCCGGCTGAAGCCTTGATGCTGTACGGCCTGGGCGATATCCGCATGCGCAGGATGTTTATCGAGGACGAGGGGGGCAACGACGACCGCCGCCGGCAAGAACACAAACGTCTGGACGCCCTGCTGGCCTATTGCGAGGCGCCCCAATGCCGCCGGCAAACCCTGCTGGCCTATTTCTCCGAGGAACGGGAACCCTGCGGCCATTGCGACCTGTGCCTGGATGCCCCCGCCGCCGTCGACGGCACGGATTTGGCGCACCTGGCCCTGGACACCGTGCGTCTGACCGGCCAGCGCTTCGGTGCCGCCCACATCGTTGATGTGCTCATGGGCGCCAACAACGAAAAGGTTCGTAAATTCGGCCACGACCGCCTGGACAGCCATGGCGCGGGCAAGCCCCGCATCAAGGCGGAATGGCATTCCATCCTGCGCCAACTGGTGGCGGGGGGCTATTTGCAGCTTGATTTGGAAGGCTACGGCGGCATGGCCTTGAGCGCCCGGGGCCAAGCCGTGCTGCGGGCCGAGGAGCGGTTCCACTACCGTCCCGACGCCGCACCCCTGCCGAAAGAGGCCCGCAAGGCCCGCGCCCGGACCGCCCGTGCCGAACAGCGCCAGGAAGAAGAGTTATCGGGCGCCGATCACGACCTTTTGGCGGCCCTGAAAACCCTGCGCTCGGATTTGTCCAAGGCCCGCGGCGTGCCGGCCTACGTGGTGTTCAACGACCGCTCCCTGACCGACATGGCCCGCCGCCGCCCGACCTCCCAGGAGGATTTCGCCACCATCCACGGCGTTGGCCAGGCCAAGCTGGAGAAGTTCGCCACCGCCTTCCTGGCCGTCATCGCCGAATATTGCCAATGACGCCGGCCCATATTCATCGGTGCCACAGCGGGAATATCTTGCAATTTAAACCCACATAGGGTAATATTCTCAAGCTTTCGATAGCTGAGCCTGTCTGCCGCCCGGCTCATCGACCTTAACGCCCAGAATTTTGAACAGGGGCGCCCGGCCAACCGCCGCGGCGCCCGTTTTTGTGACCCCTACATATTTGAACCCCTTCATGGGCCCGGCTGGAAAACCGCCTGGGCCTTTTTTTTGTGCCCGGACGACGCCGTGCCCCCCGCCAGCTTTCACAATCTAAATGGAGCCATTTCATGGCCAGGAATATCCTATTCGACTTCGACCCCATCAAGGACGGGAGCTGGAACATGGCGCCCTTTCACGGCGACTATGTGGTTAAACCACGCAAATCCAGCCCCATTGACCCCTACGAGCTGATGCCGTCCTATCCGGACCCCGGCAGCGACCCCGAGGCAGCGCCGCCCAAGCCCCGGACCCGCGCCCTGGCCGGGCTGGATGGGTTCGGGGCGGGCAAACTGGACATTGCCGGTCTGTCCTCGAAGATGTCCCAGCATGGCCTGAACCGGCGCGGCTGGTCTGGCGATCATCAAACGCTTTGAAGGGTTTTCCGGCCGGCCTTACCTGGACCCCGTGGCCATCCCCACCATCGGTTACGGCTCCATCTGGGGCCTGGACCGGGCGCGGGTGACCCTTGCGCACCAGGAGATCAGCGAGGATGAGGGTGAGGTCCTATTGGCACGGATGCTGACGCACACGGAGCGGGCGGTCCGCCGACTCATTGCCGTACCGCTGACGGACGGCCAGTTTTCCGCCCTGGTGTCATTCACCTACAATTTGGGGTCGGGGAATTTGCAGCGCTCCACTCTGCGCATGAAGGCTAACCGGGGCGACATGAGGGGCGCGGGAGACGAATTTCCAAAATGGCGCCGGGCCGGCGGGCGCATCCTGCGCGGTCTGGTGCGGCGGCGGGCGGCCGAGCGGACGCTCTGGCTGGATGCTTAAATTTGCGGTATCCGGCCAGTAATCGAGGCGACTTCTACCTTTGGCCGGGGCCTTTCCAGAGGCTGTCTCTGTTGCCGGTCAATTCTTCCACCAGATCGTCCAGACTTTCGATGACCGCCGCGGCCACCTTGTCCGCTTCACCCGTCACCGTACTTTCGGTGACGACTTTCACCATGGCTTTTCGACATGCCTGCATGGTGGCCAGCATCTCGGCCGGATCCTGGATGCCACGGCGGGTGAACAGCGCCACCGCGGGCGCACAATTCGGAAATAAATACGGCGCGGCTGAATCTTCGCGGCCATGGGACGAATTGATGACTTGTTGTTGCGGCATTGGCATGACTTTTGAGCCCTTTGTACAATACGGATTGAAAGCGCCAAAGTTCAACGACGCTTCGTGCGTAGGGAGATGCAATTCTCATGCCAGGTTATTAGGCCTCATGTTTTCAATGAGTTAGGGGATTTTTTCCGTGAATTTCCTGAGAAGTGTATTCTTTCGCGACAGTGCCCCGTCCCATTTTGGGAAGACTGATACCGGGCGGAGAGGATCAGGATCGGCGTGTCGATCGTGGCCGCACTCAGCTTTTTCAGGACGTCATAGCCGTGCATGTCGGGCAGGTTCAGGTCAAGAATGATGATGTCGAAGACATAGAACGTACCAAGGTCGAGACCCTCCTCGCCCGAATCCGTCTCGCTGACCTCGAACCCGTCGCCGCGCAACATCAAATCCACGGTTCTGGCCATCGCGGTGTCGTCTTCGATCAGCAGCGCCCGCATGGGACGTCTCCGAATCTATTATGGTAAATATCTAGATCGCCCGTTCTCCGTGAATATCAAAATCGCGCCTATATTCGCCACGCCGAATGCATGGCCGCGACGCCGCCCGCCAGGTTCCGATAGGTGACGTTGGATAGGCCGGCCTCGGCGATCATGCCGGCAAACCTATCCTGATCGGGAAATGTCCGGATGCTTTCCGCCAGATAACGGTAGGAAGCCTCGTCATTCGCCACGATACGGCCCAGCCGCGGCACCACGCCGAAAGAATAGCGATCATACAACCCCGCCAACCCCGGCAATGCGAGGCGGGAGAACTCCAAACACATGAAACGGCCGCCGGGTTTCAGCACCCGGCGAATTTCTGACAAAGCCTGCTCTTTGTCAGTCATATTCCGGATACCGAAGGCGCAGGTGACAGCGTCGAGCGTGCCATCGGGTATGGGAATCGCCTCGCCATTGGCGCGGCCTTGCCCCACGGCCAGCATTTCCAGGTTGATATCCGCCACGGTGACGTTGCCGCCGCCGGCGGTGAGGAAGCGGAATGCGATATCGCCCGTCCCCCCCGCCAAATCCAACAGATGCATATTCCGCCTTGGCCTCAGCCAGGTGATGAACGCGGCCTTCCACACCCGGTGCAAACCGCCCGACATGAGGTCGTTCATCACGTCATAGCGAGCGGCCACGGAATCAAATACATCGCGGACCCGGCCGGCCTTTTCCGCCAGCGGTATCTGTTCAAAACCGAAATCAGTGCGGGCGTCCGTCGCCATTTTGGGCATGTTGGGCATCGTTCCAGAGTTCACCGAATGTCGGCAATGATAACATCATACGCCTATCCATGGCAGCCAGTGTAAAGATCGGCTACCCTGGCGCCATGCCGGAACTTCCAGAAGTTGAAACTGTTTGCCGTGGCCTCGAAGGCCCCTTGGTGGGACGCCGTCTGACGAATGTCATCCAACGCCGGGCGGATTTGCGTTGGCCGCTGCCGGACAACTTCGCCGAGCGGCTCCAGGGCCGCACGATCCAACGTCTCCATCGCCGCGCCAAGTTCATTCTGGCGGACCTGGACGACGGGTGGGTCTGGATGACCCATTTGGGCATGTCGGGCCGGAT
Organism: Alphaproteobacteria bacterium; assembly: GCA_029937535.1. Taxonomy (GTDB): domain Bacteria; phylum Pseudomonadota; class Alphaproteobacteria. Next base: position 25,420 of record JAPYPT010000014.1, on the reverse strand, counting down.
GTATATCCATCAGGATCAGTCGCCCACGCCGGGCAAGCATGACCATATCCTCGTTGAGACCGACGGCGGGCATACGGTTGTTTATCAGGATCATCGCCGCTTTGGCATGATGGACCTTGTGCCGGCGGCCGAACTGAACGAACACCGTTTGCTGCGCGACATTGGCCCCGAGCCATTGGGCAACGAATTCAATGGCCTCGTCTTGAGCGATGCCTTGCGGGGCCGGCGCACGCCGATCAAGTCGGCCTTGCTGGATCAAAAAATTGTCGCGGGTCTGGGCAATATCTATGTTTGCGAAGCGCTCTATCATTCAGGTATTTCGCCACGCCGGCTCGCTTCATCCGTAGCCGGACGGCGTGCCGAGAGACTGGTGCCGGCGATCCGTGACGTTCTGACCAAGGCCATTGCCAAGGGCGGCTCCACCCTGCGCGATTATGTTCAGGCTTCCGGTGAGCTTGGTTATTTTCAGCATGAATTCGCCGTCTACGGACGCGAGGGCGAACCCTGCACGGGTTGCGGCAAGCCAATAACGCGCTTGGTGCAATCGGGCCGCTCAACATTCTTTTGTTCAAGTTGCCAACGATAGGGGTGCTATAGTCGCCGCAAAAGAGTTGGCGAAATGAACGTTGGGAGCGAGCCATGAGCAAGGTCTTGGTAGACGTCGACGGCCCCGTGCGGACAGTAACCCTGAACCGGCCGGAAAAACGAAATGCCCTGGATAACGAAACCCTGGATGGCATGATCGCGGCCTTTCCGGACGAGCCAGGCCCAGAAGAGCGCGTGGCCGTGGTACGCGCGAACGGGCCGTCATTCTGCTCCGGCATGGATCTCAGCAACAAGGCGGCGGGCCTGGGACAACCCACTTCGATCGAAACCATGTTGCGCCGCATCGAAGTCTATCCCTTGCCGGTGGTCGCCGTGGTCCATGGCCCGGCCATCGCGGGCGGCAATGAACTGGCGATGCATTGCGATTTCGTGGTTGCCAGCACGACGGCCGTTTTCGGCATGTCCCTGTCGCAAATCGGCCTTGCGCCAACGTGGTTTTTGACCAAAAAACTCATGGAAGTCGCGGGCCCCGTGGCGGCGCGGGAGATCCTGTTGTTGGGCGATCCCTTGCCGGCCACCCGGCTGCATGATCTGGGCCTTATCGCCAGGATCGCGGAACCCGATGCCCTGCAAGACGCGGCTCAAGCCGTGATCGACCGGCTGGCGGCCAACGCGCCACTGTCCTTGCGCAACATGAAAGCCATGTTGGTGCGGCAAATGGCGTTCCGCGACGCTACCCCCTACGACGATCTGAATGCCGATGTAAAAACAGTCAGCGCATCGGCCGACGCCATGGAAGGTATCAAGGCCAGGCTGGAACGCCGCCAACCGACGTTCCGCGGCGAATAGCGGGTCTGCATCGGATGGATGTGCCGGAAAAGCTCAGCGGAGCGTTCCAGTAGGCAGATAGGGCGATGAAGGCGGCAAATTTGCTAATTTGCAAATCCCACGGCGCGGCTGATCTCCTGGGCGAGGTCGGGCGCCGAAATCGGCTTGGTCAGAACATTCGCGGCACCGACCTGCATTGCGACTTCATGTAAGAGTCTATCGCTATCACCAGTCAGAATTAGCACTGGAATCTGTGATAGGTCGCTATTCTTGTGGCGGCGCAACTTGTTGCAGAACGCCATCCCATCGCCATCCTTCATGTGTAAATCGCAGATCACGAAATCCGGCGCTATTTCGCCTGGTGTCTCGATCAGTTCCATGGCTTCGGCACCATCGGACGCTTCCATGACGTCGGTTATGCCGACTTGGGACAACAAAGTGCGCACAATCGAACGCATTGTTCGTTGATCATCAACAATCAGCGCACGGAGCGCTACCAACATATTTGTGGACATCTAATCATTCCCTTCGGTGGCCCCGCCTTCTGGTTCATCCAGACCGGTGGCTTTGCGTCCCGCCGTCGCCGACGGTATGCCTTTATCGAACTGACCATTTGGAGAGACGTTCCAAATGGACTCCTCCTACTATCAAATTTTATTTTATCTCGGATAGATTTAATAGACCGTTAACCGGAGAGACTAGCGGACCTAATTTGCGGCTTCCAAACGGTCGATCGCCCCTTTCAGGTTTGCGCGCTGTTTGCTCTCAGCAGGTAACAGATTGTAAAGCCGCCGCCAGCGGACAATTGCCTCCCCGCGCCGCCCCGCGCCCGCGTCGGCCATCCCGAGAAACCAAAGTGCGCGAGAATTATCCGGCTGGAGCTTCTCCAATTTGCGCAACACGGCAAGTGTCGGCTCCGGCATGGCCTGATCGGATGGGGCGGCCTCAATCAACGCCACCACCTGGGCATCCAAGGGAATTGGGTCACCGGGCCGCAGCGCGGCGGCGCGTCCATATGCTTGGGCCGACTCATTTTTCTTTTGCAGTACGCCGTAGGCTTTGCCAAGGCGCATCCAGCCGTCAAAATCGTCCGGTTCGTCCTGTAAACGGTCGGCCAGGCGCTGCACCATGGAGCGAATGAATTCCTGCCGCTCGGACGGTGACAATTTAGCCGCATCCGCCATGGCGGCGCGATCGGGACCGGGTGCCGCCGACGTCGAAGGCCGGGAAGATGGCGTGGTGGACGGCGCTCCCTCGCGCGGCGCGACTTCCGCCAGCCGTTTTTCAGGGTCGAGGCCAAGTTGCTGCGCCAAACGCCGAATTTGCTCCGCCAAAGCCTGACGATTGTCACTGTTTGCCGCCAATTCCCCATACAAACCAAACCATGCTTCGTAGGCTTTTCGTGGACGGCCCCCTTGCAAGTCCGCCAGCGCCAGGAAATAGCGGGCCGCCAGATTGTCCGGGGCCAGTTCCCCGGCTTTGGTAAATGCAATCAAACCCTCTGGCGTAATATTTCCGCCCGCGCTTTTGGTTAGCACATCGCCAAAAGCGATGAGCAGGCCCGCGTCGCCGTCCGACAAAGCCACGGCCTTGCGAAGCGAATTTGCGGCATCCTTGTATTGTCCCAAGGCAGCCTGCGATCTGCCCAACAAGGTCCACCCATCCAAATCGTCGGGTTGCGCTTGCAGCCGTTTGGCCAGACGCGTGACCATTTCCTTGATTTCGTCGCTTTGGTTATCGGTCAAAACTTGGGGACTAGGCGCGGCAATATCGCGGGCCGCCAACGGCTGGCCGGGCTGAGAGGGCTGGCCAATTTGTGTATAGAGAAGCAATGTCAGGGCCGGTAGGACCAAGGCTATCAGGACAGCGGTCATGGCCGACGGCGCGACAGGGCCAGCGGCAGCTTTTACATGATCGGCTGCTTGCAATATGCGCCGCTCAATCTCCCGCTTTGCTTCCCCCGCCTCGCGTTCCGTGAGCGCATTGGCCGCCAATTCAGCGTCAACTTCACGCAATTGATCGCGATAGACTTCCAAATCATGATCCAGCCGCTCATTCGTCGCCCTGCCGGGACGCAGCAACGGCCACAGGATTGGCAAAACCGTGATGAGAGTCAGACCACCGATTGCGATCCACAGGTTCACGGCTGGTCCCCGCGATCCAACAAATCCTTAAGCCGGACTTGTTCTTCGGCACTCAGGGAGGCAACCGGCTTCGACGCCGGACCGTTCCGGCGACGATACCAAACGGCGATCAGAATGATTGCCAATATCAGGAATACGGCCGGAGCGGCCCATAAAACAAGGGTCCCCGCTTTTATCGGCGGCCGCAAAAGAACCCAGTCGCCGTACCGCTCCACGATATAGCCAATCGCCGCGTCATCACTATCACCGGCCGCGATCCTCTCCCGCACCAAAATCCGGAGATCACGGGCCAACGAGGCATTGGAATCCTCAATCGATTGGTTTTGACAGACCAAACAACGCAACTGCTTGTGAATAGCGCGGGCGCGGGCCTCCTGGCGGGGGTCATCAAGCGGCGTATCAACGGCGACTGAAAAGGCCGGCGTGGACAGACCGGCCAAACACAATAGCAACAGCAAACCACGCAAATAGACCATTAGCATTGCGCGGTGCCGCCTTGCCGTAGTGCTTCGATGGCCTTAAGCAATATTTCTAGATCCCGTTGCATGACCGGCCCAATATGTTTGCAGACGATGCGCCCTTCGGCGCTCACCAGGAAGGTTTCGGGTACGCCATAGACGCCCCAATCAATGCTCACCCGGCCCTTTAGATCCGCACCTACACGGTCATAGGGGTCGCCATAACGATTAAGCCAACTCATGGCCGCTTCGCCCTTATCCTTGTTGTTGAGGCCATGCACGGGCACGACGCCACTCGCTTGCAGTTTCATGAACAAGGGATGCTCGGCACGGCATGACACACACCAGGAGGCGAAGACATTGACCAAGGAGACTTCGCCCTTCAAATCGGCGGTCTTCAGTCCTTTTGGGCGGCCCGGCAATGCAGGCAAATCAAATTCAGGGGCCGCTTTTCCGATCAGCGCGGAGGGGATTTCTTTCGGCCGCAGACCCAACCCGACGAACAAAAATGCGCCGATGACAAGTGCGACCACAAGGGGAACAAGACGCAACCAGGCGCGGCGGGGAATTTCTTCTGCAATCGGTTCGCTCACGTAGCCAGATCCTATTTACCCGCCATCGATTGGGCGACTTTCAATGGTTTGGCGCCCGCCTTGCGGCGGGATGGCGCACCAACCCGATGCCGGCGGTCACTCAAAGAAACCATACCGCCAAATACCATGACCAAAGCACCCATCCAGATCCAATGGATCATCGGTTTGTTGTAAAACCTTGTCGACCAGACGCCGTCTCCCGTGGGATCGCCGATCACCGCATATAGATCGCCGCCCCAACCGGTACGGATCGCCGCTTCCGTCGTTTCCATGGGCGGGTCCTGGTATTCTCGGGATTCCGGTTCCATCAAGGTAATATCGACACCGTTGCGGCTGACTTGAAAGGCGCCGCGGACAGCGTTGTAGTTGGGGCCCTTGAAGGGCCTCGCGCCGATGAACTTGAACGAATAACCCCCCACCGCGACTTCTTCACCCGGACGCATGACCTGCAATTTCTCCACCTGCCAGGAGGACGAGGCGACGATGCCGATGATCACCATTCCCGCACCCGCATGGGCAAATGTTGTGCCCCAGGCGGAGCGGGGCGAGCGTACCAGCCGGCGCAGGCTTTCCCCGACGGGGACACGGAAAAGACGTAGACGATAGGCCGCCTCTTCCAGCGCCGCGGCAATCATCCAAACGCCGAGCGCGATCCCGGGAATTGCCAGCCAGGGGCCGTCGTAGGCCAGCACCAATGTCAGAAACAGCGCGGCCACTGTCGCGGCAATGGCAAATTTCAATCGCTGGACGGCACCGCCAAGATCGGCGCGCTTCCACCGCAACATCGGCCCCACGGCCATGGCGATCAGCGCCGGCAACATCAAGGGGCCGAAGGTGGCGTTGAAATAGGGCGGGCCTACGGTAATTTTCTCACCCGTTACGGCATCAAGAAACAAGGGATAAAGCGTTCCCAACAGAACCGTGGCGCAGGCAGTGGACAAAAGCAGGTTGTTCAGCACCAATCCGCCTTCGCGGCTGACCGGCGCGAACAGGCCTCCCCCCTTCATCGCCGGCGCCCGAATGGCATACAGCGTCAAGGACCCGGCGATAACCACAATCAGGAAGCCCAAAATAAATACCCCCCGGGCCGGGTCGGTCGCGAAGGCATGGACGGACGTCAAAACCCCGGAACGGACCAAAAATGTGCCCAGCAAGCTCAACGAAAAGGTCACGATCGCTAGCAGAACGGTCCAGTTTTTCAAGCTATCCCGTTTCTCCACCACGATGGAGGAATGCAACAGAGCGGTGCCCGCCAGCCAGGGCATGAAGGAGGCATTTTCCACCGGATCCCAAAACCACCAGCCGCCCCAGCCCAGTTCGTAGTAGGCCCACCACGAGCCAAGCGCGATGCCCATGGTCAGGAAACACCAGGCGGCCAGGGTCCACGGTCTGACCCAACGGGCCCAGGCCGCATCGACCCGGCCTTCTATCAACGCAGCGACGGCGAACGAGAACGCCATGGAGAACCCGACATAGCCGAGATATAGAAACGGCGGATGAAAGGCCAAACCAGGGTCCTGCAACAATGGGTTCAAGCCGCGGCCATCCAAGGGCACGGGAAATAATCTTTCGAAGGGGTTCGAGGTGAACAGAACGAAGGCCAGGAAGCCAATGGCGATCATGGCCTGCACCGACAGCACGCGGGCGCGGAAGGGCGCCGGCAAATTACCGCCGAACAGCGCCACGGCCGCCCCGAACAACACCAGGATCAGCAACCACAAAAGCAACGAACCCTCGTGATTACCCCAGACACCGGATATCTTGTAGAGCAGCGGTTTGGCCGAATGAGAATTTGTCGCCACGTTCAGAACGGAAAAATCCGACGTCACATAGGCATGCATCAAGGCGCCAAAGGCGATGGACACAAGCAGGCATTGCACCAATGCAGCCGGCCGTGCCAAGCCGATCCAACCCGGGTCGCCCCGCCAAGCCCCCAGCAAGGGGATCGTGGCCTGCACAAGGGCAACCGACAACGCCAGCACCAACGCGAAATGTCCCAGTTCCGCGATCATAACGTCATACCACCTGGTTGGGCGGCGGCCGCCCGGCAAAATGGGCCGCCAGATTGTCGATTGTCAGATTTCCCATTGCGGTCCTTGTCTCAATTGTAGCGCTGGCCTGATGCGGTTGCAGAACAACATTGCCGAGGGGAAACAGCGCCTCGGGTACATTCGGCTCATCGGCGAATACGTCCAGGCCGGCGCCGGCGATGGTATTATCCGAGAGGGCGGCCACCAACGCGGCTTCGTCCACCACGCTGCCACGGGCGATATTGATCAGATATCCCTTTGCACCAAGTGCCGCCAATACGTCCCCATTGATGAGGTTCTGTGTTGCTTCGCCACCAGGACAGGTCAGCGCCAGCACATCACAGGCCCCGGCAAGAGCGACCGCGTTTGGGTAATAGGGGTAGGGTACATCGTCTCGTTCAGAACGATTGTAATAGGCGATGGTCATGCCGAAGACCTCGGCCCGTTTGGCCAATTCCAGCCCGATGCGCCCCAAACCGACAATACCCAGGCAACGGCCTCGAGGCGAATTCGTGAGATCCATGATGCCTTCATTGACCCATCGCCCAGCCCGGACATAACGGTCACCATCCACCATTCCCCGCAAGGTCGCCAAGATCAATCCCATGCCCAGATCCGCGACGCAGTCCGTCAAAACCTCCGGCGTATTTGTTATAGCAATACCGTGTTCCGCAGCGTAGGCCGTATCGGCGCCATCATAACCGACGCCGAAACAAGCCACGATCTCCAAATTCGGCATGAGCTTCATCATCTCCGCGTCAACCTTGGCGAAACCGGGCATGGCGATGCCCCGGATACGGTCCAGATTCTCCATGACTTCGGGCGAACGGTCGCTTTCATGGGATACTACGATCAAATCAAATTCTTCACGCGCCCGATCGACGATCCAACTTGGGATCGGCTCGATCAACAGCACGCATTGTTTTCCGCCCCTCGCATCACTGTTCATTCACTTTCCCCTGCCATTGTCCGGCTTCCTTCAAGGCGTCGGCGACCTCCTTGGGCATATAGGTTTCGTCGTGCTTCGCCAACACCTCGGAGGCGACAAAAATGCCGTCCGCCGCCATGCTGCCCTCCGCGACGATGCCTTGTCCTTCGCGGAAAAGGTCCGGCAACAAGCCGCGAAACCGCACCGGAATAACTTCAACGGTATCCGTCACCCGGAATGTTATCGTGACGCCATCTTTTTCGCGGCCCAAAGACCCCTCTTCCACCAAGCCGCCTATCCTGAGCCGACGGTTTGGCGGCATGGGTTGTTTCGCCATTTGTTGCGCCAGATCGGTCGGCGAATAGAAAAAAACAATGTTTTCCTCAAACGCCATCAGCACCAGCGCCGCGGCAGAGGCAAAAATCAGCATAAATCCGCCGACAATATAAAGACGCCGTCGTTTCCGGGTCATTCCGAGATATCCTCCCGTTGCCGGCGGCTGCTGCGCAACGACGCCAAGACCTGCTCTGATTTACGCCAGCCCCTCATGCCGGCGATCCACATAAACAACATGACAGCCAAGACAATTCCGAAAGCCGGCCAGACATAACCGCCATACCCCCCCATTTCCGCGAACTGCATGAAACTTTCCATTAGCTTGCCCGCTCCGCCAGACGCAGCGCCCGAATACGCCGCAAATTCAGCTCCATGCGAATGCGTGCGAGCAGCAAGGCGACGAAATAGGCCTGGAAGGCCAGGGCCATGATCAAAAGCGGCCAAAGCATGGAAGGATGGATTGCCGGGCCATCCATGCGCAATACGCTTGCCGGTTGGTGCAGAGTATTCCACCAATCCACTGAAAACTTGATGATCGGCACATTAACGGCGCCCACCAGAGCCAGAACCGCCGCCGCCTTGGCCGCCTTCTGGCTATCTTCTATGGCCTGCCACAATGCCATGTAGCCGAGATAGAGAAACAGCAGGATCAACACCGACGTCAGCCGGGCATCCCAGACCCACCAGGTTCCCCACATGGGCTTGCCCCAGAGCGAGCCGGTAACCAATGCCAGAAAGGTGAAGCCAGCACCGATCGGAGCCGAGGCTTTGGCCGCCAAATCCGCCAATGGGTGTTTCCAGATGAGCGCCACCGCGCTTGCCACCGCCAGGAAGGAATAACAGAACATCGCCATCCAGGCGGAAGGCACATGCACAAACATAATGCGTACCGTATCGCCCTGCTGATAGTCCGCCGGCGCGGCCACCAACGCGAGGTACAAGCCCACGGCCAGCAACACAGCCGAAAGCCCCCCCGCCCAAGGTTGAATGCGGCCGGCAAGGCGCGTGAAGCGCGTCGGATTGGCAAAATAGTGCATCGACATAGGCTGAGGTTTAGCCCCCCCGTGTCATGGGCGCAAGCGCTTGGGCAGTAACATATTGTCGCGGCAAGTTGAGGTGCAAATTCCTTATTCCAGGGATAACTTTACCGCCGCCGACGCCGCCCAGGGGCATAGCGGCAGACACGCCAGTGTCAGCGCGCCCAACAACAACAAATGCGGCTTGGCATTCAGTCCGTGGACCGCCGCGTCAATCGCGGAAACGCCAAAAATCAACACCGGGATATACAGAGGCAAAACCAATAACGACAGCAAGACGCCGCCGCGCCGCACGGTCAGGGTCAAGGCCGCGCCGATCGCACCGATCAAGCTCAGCGCCGGGGTGCCGATCAACATGGTCAACATCAGCGCGGCAAAGCCTTCTTCATTCATATTCAACAACACCGCCAGAATCGGCGATGCCAGCAGTAACGGCAAGCCCGTGGTCAGCCAGTGGGCAACAATTTTGGCGAAAACCATGCCGCCCATGGGCAATCCGGACAGGGCCAGTTGCTCGAGACTGCCATCTTCAAAATCAGCCTGAAACAGCCGATCCAGCGACAGCATCGCGGCCAGCAATGCGGCAACCCACAAGACGCCGGGTGCCACGCGCGCCAAGACCGTCGGCTCCGGTCCGATGCCGAGGGGGAATAGCGTCACCGTGAGTACGAAAAAAACCAGGGCCAGAAATGTCGCCCCGCCCTGGCGTACGGCAAGGCGCAGATCACGCGTGGTGACCGCGATCAGCCGTTTCATTGCGGCCTCATCGCGGCTTCATTTCCAGCAGTTCGGCGTCATCCAGACCCAATTCAATGTGGGTCGCGGCCATAACCATGCCGCGGGCGGCGCGATGATCGGCGATCACCCGTTGCAGACATTTCGTGCCATCGGCATCGAGAGAGACCGTGGGCTCGTCCAGCAGCCACAATGCGGCCGAGGAGGCCACCAACCGCGCCAGGGCCGTACGCCGGTGTTGGCCGGCGGAGAGATATTGCGCCGGGGTATCGGCCAGATGGGATATTTCGAAGGCTGATAATGCCGCATCGATGCGGTCGTTCGTCTCACCCCTGACTTGCGCCCAAATGGCAACATTCTCACGCACGGTAAGCGCGCCCTTGACCGCATCCTGATGGCCAATGAAATGCAGTCGGGCGCGGTGTTCTTCAACATCTTCCGAGATATCGACGCCATCCCAGATTAATTGACCGTCCACGGCCCGTAACAAGGTCGCCACGATTCGCAACAGACTGGTCTTTCCGCAACCATTCGGGCCCCGTAGGACGACCGCTTGGCCTGGCGCGAGGGAGAAATCGAGGTTGGAAAATACCCGGCGCTCACCCCGTTCACAGGCAATGCCGCGCCCCTCGAACATCAACCCTCGTCCTCGGGCAATCGATGGCGGTTCATGGTCGGCAACTGCATAAGGGAAAAGATAAGCGTAAGGGGCATAATGCCAAAGACCTTGAAACTCACCCAATTATCGGTCGTCGTATTGCGCCAGACGATTTCATTCAAGACCGCCAGCAGGATAAAAAACAGTGCCCAGCGAAATGTCAAAATTCGCCAACCCCGGTCCGTCATGGAAAACATGCTGCCCATAACGCTCTTCAGGAAAGATTTGCCCCAGAACAATCCGGCAAACAGGATGACGGCGAACAAAGTGTTGACGATGGTCGGTTTCAGCTTGATGAATAGTTCATCTTGAAGAATCAGGGTCAAGCCGCCGAATACCAGAACAAACAGGCCGGTCACCAGAGGCAATGTCGGCAATCGCCGCTCCAGCATCCAGGTGATCGACAAGGAAAGAAAGATCGCGATCATGAATATACCGGTCGCCCAGAAAATGCCGGCCCGGGCGTTGGCGACAAAAAACAGCACCAATGGCCCGATCTCCAAAGCGAGTTTGAGCACGGGATTGGTCGTCGAAGCGTTGTTTACGGAATTTGACATGGCGAACGTATAACCTGGATCGCGGGGAACTGAAATGATCCAGACGAAGGTCGGGAAAAAAGGGTTGTGGGGATGAGTGAAAAAGCGAAACGAGTGGCGGCGGCGGCGGCGGTCGAATTGGTCGAGGACGGCATGACACTAGGCATCGGCACCGGATCCACGGCGGAATATTTCATTGAACTGTTGGGGCAAAAAGTGCATGCCGGATTGTCGGTATCGGGGATCGCAACATCGGATCGTAGCGCCGCCCTGTGCCGCCGGTTGGGAATTTCCCTGACCACCCTGGATGATACACCCGTCCTGGATTTAGCGGTGGATGGGACGGACGAGTTCGACGGTGCCTTGAATTTGATAAAGGGCGGCGGCGGGGCGCTGTTGCGGGAAAAAATCGTCGCCGGCGCCGCGAAACGTTTCGTCATCATCGCCGATGGCAGCAAACAGGTTGATGTTTTGGGTGCCTTTCCGCTGCCGGTCGAGATCATTCCCATGGCGCGGCAACCTATAGTCCAGCGCCTTACGGATTTGGGCGCGGCCGTCACCTTGCGTCTTGATGCGGAGGGCGCGCCGTTCCGAACCGACGAAGGTCATTGGATCCTCGATGGAGATTTCGGGCCCACGATTTCCGAACCAGCCAGGCTGGCCGGAGATATTTCGACCTGGCCAGGCGTGGTCGAACACGGCCTGTTTTGCGGCATGGCCGAACGGATACTAATGGGGTCCGGGGACCAACTGACGATCATCACAGGCTAGACCTGTTGGAAGGCCCACTTGATCAACGTGCCGCCACCATCATTGTTGGTCGTTAAAACAATTTGCTGGCTGCGTCGGACCCGGTCGCTGCGTCCCAAATAAACACTGTCTTCCATGGTGATTTCGGCGCCACTGGCGCGGAACCTCCAGCCCTGGCCATCGCCTAGGCGCAACAGAACGGCGGAACCGCCGTGCAGCGCGGAAGCCTTGACGTCCGGATGCAGATGAAACCGTACCACGACGTCCTTGCCCCCGGCGTCCATGGCGGCGCTCCCGGCGGCGTCCTGGGAACCATCCGCCTCCAGGCAGTCTTCGCCCCGAATATCCTCCCCCGAGACATCAAGATACAGTCTGCGGCGGTGCGTCAGCCCAAAACGCTGGCGATATCCGTCATGATGCAAATCCAGCCAAATGTTGCCGAGGTCATCTTCATGACGCCGGCAATGCAGCCGCGCCGGATCGGGTCCAAACCCGCCATCGGAAGCAATCGGCCAGGCATTGGCGTTGCCAACATGCAGGGTTGAATGGGCAGCCGTGGCCCGGGCCGCCTCCGCCCAATCATTTTTGCGGTGCCGTCCACTGCCGCAGTTGACCACCAAACGATGTTTGCCAATGGACAACTCGAACCCGCCGCCACCCGCATGGGCGGTTTGTCCCATGGGACCGGAAGGCGGGGCGCCGGTTTCGGCGAGCAAAATGGCGCTACCGGCTGTCAGGCGCTGGAATCCCGACTGTGTCGCACAGAGCAATGCCTCACCCTTCACACCGGCCAGTTTCAGCGCAAATTCGACACTCTCGCGGTCTTCTTCGAAGCCGCCGTTGAATAATGCCAGGCCACCATCGCCGTGGCGCAATCCTCTTAGCTGGGGCACCATAAGTGTGATGGTATCGTGCAACCATTGGGGCATAGCGGTCCCGCGATCGTTGATGGCGTCGCGCAGAACGATCAATCGGCTCAATGTCAGGAGCAGATCGGATGGCGCCCGGCTGGCATAGCCGCCGTCGGGTAGAATGAGAAGTCCGATCAGCGCCTCGGTCTGCCGCAAATACTTCTCCACGGCATCGTTTTCGCCGGGCAGGGCCATGGCGCCATAGACAAGACCAAGCAACGCCGACAACTGGTCGGCGCCGAACGCGGCATCGCCCGCTGTTCGCTGCAGGTGCTGCCATTGGAAGGCTATGGAGTTGAGATAAGCCTCGGCAAATACTTTATCCCCATCCTGCAGCAAAAAACGTCCATGTCCCAACCAGGACGTTAACCGCTGGCCAACGACACCCGGCGCCCAGGTGACGGGATCGATATCCCCGCATAAATCTATCCAGGATCGAACCAACCGGCGGGCCAGGGCGTGGGCTGTATCGCCGCCTGAAGCCGCGAAATGACGCAGCCATTCAAACCCGTGTAATTCCGCCAGCCATTCCGGATCATCCGGCCGCAACCGCCATGGCGGCTGGTTCGGCGCGCTTGCTTCGCGCCCAGCGAACCGGTACCGGCCCTGAAACAACTCATTCGCCCGATCCGTATCGCCGGGCCATGGGTCCCGGGGCAGGAATGCCAGATTTTCAATCTGGCGCCGCTCCAAGGTATAGCGGTAGAGCCGGGTTCGATAACCAGCGTTCTTTAGCCGCCTCCAGCTATCGTTCATATCAATACGTGGTCCCGCCGCTACGACGAACCGGCCCGCAATGCGCTGATATTGGCCGCATAGTTTTCGGCGCCACCGGAAAATGTCGCCGTGCCGGCCACCAATACATCCGCGCCCGCCGCGATGGCGTCGGCTGCATTGACCTTATTGATGCCGCCATCGACTTGCAGATCAATTGTCCGCCCGGTCGCATCAATGAGCGTCCGCAGTTGGCGGATCTTCTCCAACTGTCCGGTTATAAAGGATTGGCCGCCAAAGCCGGGATTAACGCTCATCACCAGGACAAGATCCAGATTGTCCAACAACGGCTCGACAGCCGAAACCGGGGTCCCCGGGTTCAGGGCCAAACCCGCCCGTGCACCCAGACCCTTGATCAATTGGACGGTGCGGTGCAAATGCGCGCCGGCCTCCGCATGGACCGTGATGATATCTCCACCCGCGGCAATGAAATCCGGGATATAGGGATCAACCGGGCTGATCATCAGATGCACATCGAACGGCAGTTCGCTGTGCGGGCGAAGGGCGGCGACCACGGCCGGCCCTATGGTCAAATTCGGCACGAAATGGCCATCCATGACGTCAATATGGATGTAATCGGCGCCGGCGGCGCTCACCGCCCGGACCTCATCGCCCAACGCGGCAAAATCGGCGGAGAGGATGGAGGGCGCGATACGGGTGGTTTGTTGCATGGCGGCTAGGTAGCAGTTTGCCTGTCCAGCCGCAAGCTGGAGCACATCAGCCATCACGAACCAGGCGGCAGGCAAAAAATCCATCCATGCCACCGTGAAAATGCGGCAAGGTTCGCATGTCGCCCGAGTTGGAAATCAGTTCATCAAGCCCGAAAAGCTCCGTGCCCGTGATCGGGGCCCGATGGACCGGCGCGCCGGATGCCAACAGGGCCTCGATCCGCTGCTCGCCCTCTTCCGGCTGCAGGGAACATGTGCAAAATATCAATATTCCGCCCGGCGCCAGCATATCCACGCTGGCGCCCAGCATCCGGTCCTGCAGTTCCGCCGCCTTGGCCACCTCGGCGGCGGTGCGCAGACGCCAGATATCAGGGTGCCGGCGAATGGTGCCCGTCGCACTGCACGGTGCATCCAGAAGTATCCTCTCAAACGGCGCGGACGGCCGCCACGACAGGATATCGCCAGCAATAGTCTCCGCCTGTAAGTGCAACCGGTCCAGGTTGGCTTGCAATAACGCCAGGCGTTTCGGCACATTGTCGATCGCCGTTACACGCGCACCCAAGGCCGCCAGTTGAGCGGTTTTCCCACCCGGTGCCGCGCACAGGTCCAACACCGCCCGCCCCGCCACATCGCCGAACAGGGCGATGGGCAAGGCCGCGGCCACATCCTGGACCCACCATTCCCCCTCCTCGAAGCCAGGCAACGCCTGGATGATGCCCCCCGACGGGCGGCGCAGTGACCCCGTCGAGAGTATTTCCGCGTCCAGTTTCCCTGCCCAATCGCCGTTTTTGCCCTTCAGCGTCAGGTCCAACGGTGGCTCGGACAGCATTTCCGCGATCATGTTCTTGGTCGCCTCTTCGCCATAGGCCTTGGACCAAACGTCTCTCAGCCAACCCGGGCAGTTCAGGGCGATTTCATCCTGCGTTGGCAAAATCGACGCTTTTTCGCGAATCAGGCGCCGGGCCACCGCATTGACCAGGCCGCTCAAATGCCGCTGCCGCGATCCCATCAGGCGCACGGCACCGTCGGCGACCGCATGGTCCGGGGTGCCGAGAAACATGGTTTGGGCAGCCGCCAGGCGCAGGGCATTGCGCGCCGGCTTGGCCGATTTGTTCAAGGGACGATCCAGACAGCGGTCGATGGCATCGTCAATCTGCCCCATGCGGCGCAAAACGGTGGCCACCAATAATCTCGTGAAGGCCCGGTCCCGTGGCGCCAAGCCGCTCATCCGCCCAGCCGTTTCCAATTCGTCGGCCAAGGCCAGGTCGAGCATCTGTCCACGATCCAAAACCCGGTGCAAAAGCCTCATGGCGGCGGACCGCGATTGATGACCTGTATCGCTCATTCCAATAATATTCCAACCACTGGCGCCGGTTCACGGACGCTGTTAAATTCGGATAAGACAACACAGAGCATTTCCGAATTGGAAATGCTCCCATTTTTAAGAATAGAGTAGTTTTTCCGAACATTTAGAATCACTTCGAGATTCACATTAGATTCGGAACTGCTCTAGTAACATAACCTGGCGGTCCGTGTAGGAGGCAGCTTCGATGACGACGAAACCAACCGATTCGAAACCAGAGAAAAATGACGAAGCAAACAACGCGACGGAGGCCGTAAAACCCGCCAAGGAGATCGGCGGCCCCAAGGGCCTTGAACCGACCCGTTATGGCGACTGGGAGCGCAAAGGCATCGTTTCCGATTTTTAGAACGCCTATCGGAATAATCATCGCCGGGTATCGTGCTTTAGGTTTTTTGGCATTTTGACGGTCGGGCGGTCGCAAAGCCGGCGCGGAAAGCCTATACAGGCGATATTGGAACTCTCAGCACGGCGGAGATACCGCATGAGCCAAAATCCGGCCGATACGGCCAATGACTTGGACCTGTTGTCCGACCTTGTGGCAAAGGCAACGCGGAGCGGTGCCGATGCCGCCGATGCGGTGGTGTTTGAATCCACCTCGCTGGAAGTCAGCTACCGCCTCGGCGCCCGCGAGGACCTGGAGCGTTCGGAGAGCAAGGATCTGGGCTTGCGCATCTTCATGGGCAAAAAGCAGGCCATCGTATCTTCAACTGATATATCGCCTTCCAGCCTGGAGGAATTGCTCCAGCGTGGCCTGTCCATGGCCGCCGCCATGCCCGATGATATTTA
The DNA here is from genome assembly GCA_029937535.1 of Alphaproteobacteria bacterium. Lineage (GTDB taxonomy): Bacteria > Pseudomonadota > Alphaproteobacteria. Next base: position 9,339 of record JAPYPT010000014.1, on the reverse strand, counting down.
TTGCGGCCTGGCCGATCCGGATCGCCTGGCGCGGGATTACCCTGATCTGGACCTCAACGACCCAACGGAGCCGACCCCGGACCACCTCTATGAATTGGCGGCGGAGGCCGAAGCGGCCGCCCTTGCCATCGAAGGAGTCAGCAATTCGGAAAGCGCCGGAGCCGGCTGGGGCCGCAACAATATCGCCCTGGTGACATCGGGCGGTTTCGCGGGCGGCTATGCGACCTCGTCGCACTCGCTTTTTGCCTCCGTGATCGCGGGCGAGGGCACGGCGATGGAGCGTGACTACGACTTCACTTCGGCACGGCACGGCGCCGACCTGGAAGCCGCGGCAAAGGTCGGCACCACGGCCGGCGAACAGGCGGTCAAGCGGCTGAACCCCCGCAAGGCGGAGAGCCAGAAGGTGCCGGTGATATTCGACCCGCGCGTATCCCGATCGATCCTCGGCCATTTTACTGGCGCCATAAGCGGCGCAGCCGTGGCCCGGGGCACTTCATTTCTCAAAGACTGTCTCGGCAAGCCGGTGTTCAAATCCGGCGTCACCATAGTTGACGAACCCCATCGGCCGCGCGGCCTGTCCTCGAAACCGTTCGACGGCGAGGGCGTGGCCAATCGTGAATGGCTGCTGGCGGATGATGGCGAATTAACCACGTGGATCATGGACTCGGCCTCCGCCCGGCAACTGAAATTGGCGACCACGGGGCACGCCAGCCGTGGCACATCGGGCCCGCCCTCGCCCAGCACCACCAACCTGTATATGCGTCCCGGCACCGTCAGCCCGGAGGATCTGCTGGGCGCCATCCCGTCCGGCCTGTATGTCACCGAACTCATTGGTTTCGGCGTTAACGGGGTCAACGGTGATTATAGCCGGGGCGCCTCCGGTTTCTGGATCGAAAATGGCGAACTGACCCATGCGGTGTCCGAATTAACCATCGCGGGTAATTTGAAGGACATGTTTTTGGAGACGACCCCGGCGAATGATTTGACCTTCCGCTACGGCAGCAACGCACCGACCTTGCGTATCGATGGGCTGATGGTGGCCGGAACGTGAGTGAGTTGGAACAAGACCACGCCCTGTTGCTGGAAACCGTCCGCGAGGGGGGCGCCCTGGCGCTCAGTTATTTTCATGACGGTGTGAAGCACTGGGAAAAGGGTCACGACGACCCGGTGTCCGAGGCGGATCACGCGGTCGATGATTTGCTGCGGCGGAAATTGTTGGAAAACCGCCCCGGCTACGGCTGGTTGTCGGAGGAGACCGAGGACAACCCCAAGCGCATGGAGTGCCGGGATATCTGGGTCGTTGACCCCATTGATGGAACCCGGGCCTTTATTCAACAACGCGCCGAATTTACGGTTTGCGCGGCTTTGGTGCGCGAAGGCCGGCCGCTTGCCGCCGCCGTTTACAATCCGGCCAAGGAAGAGTTCTACGATGCCGTCCTGGGTGGTGGTGCGCGTTTGAACGGCGAGCCGATCAAGGTCAGCGCGGCGCCCGATTTCGAAGGCGCCCGCTTGCTGACGGGACGGAATTTATTCAAGAATGCCGGCCCGCTCCATGAGCCGGCGGACGTGACGATCCATATGGTCAATTCCATCGCCTACCGCATGTGCCTGGTGGCCGAAGGCCGTTACGACGCCTGCATCTCTCTTTCGGGCAAGAGCGATTGGGATATCGCGGCCGCCGAACTGATCCTGGCGGAGGCCGGCGGCGTCAACACCAACTCCCACGGCGAGGACTTCGCCTATAACCTGCCCGACCCCCGGCATAAGTCCGTGATCAGCGCCGGACCGGACCTGCATGACCATATTCTACGGTTTTTGGAAACGATTGAACGGCCACCCGGCGCCAAATGGTAGCGGCCGTCGGGGTCCAGCGCCGGCGGCGCGTCCTCGGTGCATCATGCGGCACACATTTTATCCATGACGGATTTTCCGATCTCATCCTCATCCTGCTACCCCTTTGGCAAGCGGAGTTCGCCCTCAGCCTAAGCCAGGTCGGCGCCATATCGTCGACCTATTCGGGCGCCATGACCATCGGCCAGCTGCCCGCCGGACTGGCCTCCGAGCGGTGGGGGGAGCGGCGCATTCTGGCCGTCGGCACGGCGCTTGCCGGATTGGGTTTCTGTCTGTTGGGCTTTGCCGGCGGCGCCCTGGGCCTTGCCTTCGCCCTGGCCTTGGCCGGCCTTGGCACCAGCCCACAGCATCCGCTGAACTCGACGCTCGTTGCCAGAGCCTATGAAGGTGGGCCCATGCGGGCGGCTCTGGGGATCTATAATTTCTCCGGCGACCTTGGAAAAATGGCGGTCCCCGGTCTGGCCGCCGTGGCCCTGATCAGCCTCGATTGGCGTTTCATCACCTCCGGTTACGGTGGGTTTGGTATCGTTGCGGCGTTTGGCGTTTTGTTGCTGCTCCGGCTGTTGGGCGTCGGCGGCGTACCGTCCCGGCCCGCGCCAAGGCAAGACGGTGACAGGGTGGCGCCCAAAGCGGGCGACTGGGGCATCCGGCAACGCCGGGGTTTTGCCTTGCTGTCCGCTACATCCATGATCGATGGGGCCTGCCGGGCCGGTTTCTTGACATTTCTGCCGTTCCTGCTGATCGGCAAGGGCGCCGCGATCGAAACGGTTGGCTTTGCCCTGGTTCTGGTCTTCGCGGGCGGCGCGGCGGGGAAGCTGGTTTGCGGCCTGATCGCCGAACGCCTGGGCATCGTGCGCACGGCAGTCTTGAGCGAGCTGGCCACGGGGGCGGGAATCTTGTTGTTGCTGCCGCTGCCACTGGAGGTATGCCTGGTAGTGCTGCCCGCGGTCGGTGTCGCCCTGAACGGCACCTCTTCGGTGTTGTATGCCAGCGTCGCGGAATTCGTCGCGCCGGAGCGGCATGGCCGGGGCTTCGGTCTGTTCATGACCCTGACCATCGGCGCCTGGGCCATTTCACCTACCATCTTCGGTATCCTCAGTGACCGGTACGGCGTCGCCGAAACCTTGGCCATGGTTGGACTATTTGCCCTGACCACCGTGCCGCTGGCCCTGGCGTTAAAGAGGCCGCTTCAGGCCGCCAATGCGGGCCGCTAGAATTCGATCCCGGCAATTTGAGATCGGGATTAGGTTCGGATTTGTCCGGATCTTATTGGCGATGGCAACAAGACTTGTCATGCATTAACCTTCGCCAGAGGGCAATCAATTGAACCGGATTGCCCGGCCTAAATGCCGCTGGAAATTTGATCAAAGGCAGCGCCGTCAGAGGGAAGGAGTGGAATTTTGTACAACAAAGTGTTCAGTCTCCTATTTGTGTGTTTGTTGGCGCGGGCGTTGATGCCGGGCCTGGCATTGGCGGACCATAGGCCGGGAAATATCGCCGTCATGGCCGGCACATGGGCCTTGAGTGGCAAATATACCGGCGCGGGCACCTCTTTCCTCAAGGGACGGGAATTGTACGTTGAACAGTTGAACGCCAGGGGCGGCCTGCTGGGGCACAAGGTCAAAATCAAAACCCTTGACGACAAGTCCGACCGGCGGTCCGCGATCGAGCTGTACGGAAAACTTATCACGGAAGACGCGGTGGACATCGTCCTGGGCCCCTATACCTCTCACATCGCGGACGCGGTCGCGAATGTCATGGAACGCCACAAGCGGCCATTCATTGCCCTCGGGGCTGTCTCCCCAACAATTTTCCAGCGAGGGCGGAAATACGTATTCAGGCCTATCAGCGTCGTCTCCCAGGATTACCAAAAAGGCGCGCTGCTACTCGCAAAACAAGCGGGGATATCGCGCATCGCGGTGATCGGCGCGGAAAACCAGTTCACGCGGCAGGTCACCAAGGGTGCGCTGAACTGGGCGCGGAAACTTGGTTTAGAAGTCGTCCTGCTGCGGAATTATCGAGGCAAGAGCAAGGATTTCGCCGATCTGTTCGACCAAATTAAGACCAGCGGCGCGGAGGCTATATTTTCAAATGGTTTGTATTTCGACTCGATCCATCAGCTCCGCCAGCTCCAAAAATCGAACATGGATGTAAAAATATTTTCCTCGGCCCTGGCGCCAGCCACCCCCGAATTCATCGACGAAATGGGACCACTGGCCGAGTACGTGCTTGGGTTCAGCCAATGGCAGCCTAATCCCGAGCAAGGGATACCCGGCGTCAAGGCGTTCATCGAGACATACAAAGGCCGCTTCGGCGAGATACCCAATTACCGCGCGGCCCGCGCCTATGCGGCGATGCAGGTGCTCGAGGCGGCGGCAAAACGCGCGGGAAGTTTCGATGCGCAAAAGTTCCGCGATGCGCTGGCGTCCATTAAGGTTGAAACCGTCATGGGGCCATGGGAGGTGGACGAGACCGGTTTCATGAGCATCGAACCGACGATCATTCAGGTCCAGAACGGCCGGCGCGTGGTCGTTTGGCCATCACATTTGGCCGAAGCTAAATTCTTGGTAATGCCAAAGTGGAAAGACCGGGCGAAGAATTAGGCCAAATCCGAATTGCTGATGTTCACAATGGCAACACGTGACAAGCGCTATAGGCAGGCAGGGACAGTCCGATAGAAAATACATCGCCACAACGACAGCCTCCGAAGCTGCAAAGCATCAGCCGCCGCTTCAGTTTCGCTTTCATCGGCGTTGTGACGTTATTGTTATTCTGTTTCGCGGCCGTCGTCATATTCATCAACATTGGCGAAACCGAGAAGGAACTGGAAAGACGGTTGGATTATTCCCTGAATCTTTCCACGACAAGTTTGCCCAAGGCCCTTTGGAACCTGGACAATGATGTCGTGGAGGATTTCGTTGCGGCATTGTTCTTGGATCAAGCCATCGCCCATGTAAGGGTTATGTGGACCAAGCAGGTTATCTCCGAGCACACGCGCGAAACGTTTCAGGGCACCGATTTTTCGGACTCCGAACAATCCTCCCAACTCATTATCAAAACCTCGGACATCGTATTCGAGGAAGAAAAACTAGGCACCATTCGTATCGCGATGTCTCGCGAGAGCGTCCGAGATGAACTTATTCTCAATATTGCCGGTATCATTGCCTTGACGACCCTCATCATCTTGGGGATTTCGTTGACATCCGTTGCCATCACAAAACGATATATCTCCCGGCCGCTATCCCGGCTCCAAGCATCGGCAACTTCGATCGCGCAGGGCAATCTGGAAACCGCCATCGAAATCAGCGGGCGTGATGAAATCGGCACCTTGGCAAAGAACCTCAATGCCATGCGCCAATCGATCAGGGAGCTGTTTGAGGAAACGCGGGAAAGCAACGAAAAGCTGGAGGAATACGGCCGGACCCTGGAACACAGGGTCGAGGAGCGCACCGCGGAACTGGAACACGCCACCAACGCGGCCCAAGAAGCCCGCGCCGCCGCCGAGGCGGCAAGCGAACTGGTAAGCGAGAAGAACCAGACCCTTGAAAGGCTGTCGTCACAATTGGCGAAATATCTTTCGCCGCAAATTTACAAGTCAATTTTCAGCGGCGAACAGAACGTCGAGATCGCCTCGAAGCGAAAAAAGCTGACGATCTTTTTTTCCGACATCGCGGCCTTTACCGAGACCACGGATAACCTGGAATCGGAAGAATTGACGGACGTCCTGAACCACTACCTGACGGAAATGTCGACGATCGCGCTGGACCATGGGGCCACCATCGACAAATACATCGGCGACGCCATCCTGTTGTTCTTCGGCGACCCGGACTCTAAAGGTGTCCAGGAAGACGCGAAAGCCTGCGTGCTGATGGCGGTGGCGATGCAGCGGCGCATGCGGGAACTTGAGAACGAATGGCGCACCCGTGGCCTGGACCGCCCGTTTCGCATCCGCATGGGCATCTGCACCGGTTATTGCACGGTGGGCAATTTCGGCAGCCGGGACCGCATGGACTACACCATTATCGGCAACGAGGTTAATCTCGCCGCGCGCCTGGAAACGGCGGCGGAAGCTGGCAGCATCCTGCTGGCCCATGAGACCAACGCCCTGGTTCAGGATATCGTGCTGACCGAGGAACAACCGCCGATCACGGTCAAGGGGTTCGCCCGGCCGATCAATAATTTCAAGGTCGTCGGGGCCTACGATGAACTTGTCGAAGAAGGCCGGGTCGTACTGCGGGAACGGGACGGCCTGCGGATACATGTAGACCTTGCAAAGCAAGGCAAATCGGAAGCGATAGCCGAGCTCGAAGACGTTTTGGCGCAATTAAAGAGCCAAAATTAATTCGCGGCTCGTCCCGTTTCTCATAAGCGTTCATTCCAAGGTGCTTCAACTCTGCCAGATCACGGGAAACCAGTCTTCCCGAAGGCGTTGACCTTCCCGCATGGCATGGCCGGCAAAGGGTGGCGACGTGGGGCCGGGGCGCTCGACATATCGGGCATCGTCACCGACAAACCGCACGGAGAATGCCCGCCGGTTTGTTTGGCTGTGATTGCCCCTGGCGCCGTGCAGTGTCTTGAAGTGGAAGGCGACCGCATCGCCGGGTTCCATGGGCCATTCAAGCACACGGTATTTTTCCGGCTCCGCATCAGGGTCCGGTACCGGGAGATAATCATGACTTGCAGGATAAAAGTCATCCTCCGCCAGCCAACGCGTGGGCAATACCGCTCGGTCCCAATGGTGGGAACCGGCGACAAAGCGGAGCGTTGTCTCCCCCACGAGATCAACCGGCACCCAAAAACTCGCCGTCTGATCGCCATCGACAAAATAATACGGTGCATCCTGATGCCAAGGCGTCTGCTTCGATGTACCGGCCTCCTTTACCAGAACGTGCTCGTGGAACAACTGCGCCTGGCGGGATTTCATCAGGCGCGCCGCCGTATGCGCCGCTGGCGAATTTGTTACAAAATCAGCGAACTCCGGTATCCGCGCCCAGTTGCAATAATCATCGAAGAACCGTCCCTGCTCCCCGGCATGCAGGTTCTCGGCGGCATGGGGACCAGGTTCCCGCAGATTTCGTTCAATGCCGTCCGCCAGAATTTCCGTCCACGCCGTGAACAGTCCTGGCAGAAACAACGCACCTTCTTCCCGGAAGGTCGCGACTTGATCATTTGAAATATGCTGATTTGCAGTCGTCATAATGGCATTTTCCAGGAGATTTGATTGGTCCTGATCGAGATCGCGGCATCACTCTTCAGGGTATGCGCCAAGAAGCACTTTGCCAATGTATTCACGCGCATCGATGGGGGAATACGGCTGCATGAACGGGCCCGCCCTGACATCCCTATACAGCCGGGACAACGGGTTGCGCGACAGATAACCGCCGCCCCCGCTTAAGTCCATGGCCTGACTGACAATGTCGATGGCGTGGCGGTTTACCACCCATTTCGCACTTTGATAGTCCTTCATCAATTCATGGCCTTGCTCGTAGGTCGCCTTAGAGCCCCCCTTGGTCGCCGCCATGAAATCATCAAGATGGGTGCCGAGCCGCGCCAGAATGCTTTGCGCCGTGGCCAGGGAAATCTCCATTTCCGCCAGTGCGTGGTGCACCCCGGGCCGCTCCCGGGCTTTTTGATCCGCCGACTGCCCCTGGAGCGCATATTGAAACGCCGTCTCGGCGATGCCCAGGGACGCGCCAACCAGCGGCACATTGGCCAGTGTCCGGTTTACCAGTATAGCCGTGCTCCACTGTCCCCAAGGTCCGATCTTGCGTAGGGCATCGTGGGGAACCAGGCAGTTTTCGAACTGTACGGACTGGCTGCCCGAGGCGCGCATTCCCAATGCATCCCAATCACCGAGCTGCCGGAGCCCTTCCGTATTCATCGGCAGGAGGACGTTGGCGATATGATCGCCGTCCCCGTCACGCATGCGCACATTAGTGGCGACGTGGCTGGCCAGGGGCGACATGGTGACGAAGTGCTTGGTGCCATTGAGCCGCCAACCCTCCTCGCTCCATATCGCTTCACTTAGCGGATGAAGATTATCCGTGCCCCGTTCGGTTGTTGTGGAGCAAATGAGCAACTCGCCTTTCACAACGGCTTCCAGGAAGGTTTTAGCCCGAACGTGCGGTGCGGATCCGGCCTCGTTGGCACGGTAGATGGCCGCCAGTCCGCGCGTGGCCGAAAGATGCATGCTGATCGCAATTGCGGCTGAACCATCGCCCCTGGCAAGCGTTGCGATGGTCAAGGTCCAGTCATGCATGGAGCGCAGACCCAGACCGCCAAGCTCCTCCGGCACGAACGCCGCCGCAATGCCGGAACTTTGCATGTCCGTGTAGTTTTCCACGCAAATCTCGTTCGCCCGGTCCGCCGCATCGGCCCGGGCGCGAAAGGTTTCGATCAGACCGGTCGCGGCGGCAATAACGCGCTCGCCGGCCGGGGTCGCTGGGGTGATGTCATAGCTCATGGCAGCGCGCCCAACACTTATCCTTAGTCAGCCTGTCTCTGGTGTCCAACCGTAAGCCTTGGCGCAGGCGCCGCCCATCAGCATTGCCCGTTCGCTGTCGCTCAGGCGGTCGGTGAGGCGGAACGGCTCGACCGCTTGTTCATAGTTGACGACCGCGAACGCCCGGGTCCAGTCGGTGCCCCACAGGCAGCGCTCCAGGCCCCAGGCATCGAAGACGCGGGCCAGCGGGTCCCAGATATCGGGATAGGGATAGCCGTCGTGGGAAAGCGTGCAGGCCCCGCTGACCTTGATCACCGCGTTCGGGCGGCTGGCCAGGTCGAGCACCTTTCCCAGGTCGGCCCAGGGGTCCGCCGGGGCCGGCGGCGTGCGGGGCTGCACGATGCCCAGATGATCGATGATAAACCGGGCGTCGGGATTTCGGTCGATCACCGCCATGCCCGCGTCCAGGTTACCCCAACAGAGCATATTGACTGGAAAATCGTGCCGCACGGCTTCGCGCAGGACGCGGTCAACGTCCCCATCGTCGGGGTTCCGTCCCGGCTCGCCGGTCAGCATGATGCGGATGCCCACCGTGCCTGGCGTTTTCTTCCAATCGGCAATGACATCGGCGACCGCCGGGTTCGCGGGATCGACCGACTTGACCAGGGCGAAACGGCCCGGATGGGCAGTGCCCACCTCGACCGCGTATGAGGCGTCGTATTGGTACATGGAAAATGCCGAGATGAAGATCGCGCCATCGACGCCGACAGCATCCATGGCCGCCACCATCTCGTCGCCATTGACATGGTCCGGCCAGTTCGGCACCGAGTGCCAGGGACGGTCCGGCGTATTGGCGGCGTAGACATGGACCTGGGAATCGATAATCGGCATGGGGCGGCTCCTATTTACAAAACGAACTTCCGCTATTGCAGCAGCTTGCGGCGTTCACGTCGAGAGGGGATCGTGATCCGGTACCAAACATTTTCGTCCTCTAAGTACGGTCTTGGTTATCCGATGGACTCTCGGATAAATGTGGCATTCCCATA
>JAPYPT010000303.1 GCA_029937535.1 Alphaproteobacteria bacterium | reverse complement strand
TTAAAGGTTTTAGCGCATGGCCTCGCGTTCAATTGAACGCGACATGCGCTAGGTTTAGAGTGAATATTTCAATGGTAGGGAATGGCATTTAGCGGTGGCGGACAGTTTTAAATTTGAAGCGAAATCGAGCTACGGGCGCGACGAGTTGTTGGAATGCGGGCACGGCCGGATATTCGGGCCCGGCAACGCCCTGCTACCCCTGCCGCCCATGCTGATGCTGGATCGTATTACCTCGATCACCGCGGATGGCGGCGCCCATGACAAGGGCCAGGCCAGGGCGGAGATGGATATCACGCCGGATTTATGGTTTTTCGAATGTCATTTCGAATCCGATCCGGTTATGCCCGGTTGCCTGATGCAGGATGCCCTTTGGCAGTTATTGGGGTTTTTCGCCGGCTGGTGCGGTTTGCCGGGCAAGGGCCGGGCGATAAGTTGCGGCAAGATAAAGCTGTCGGAACAGGTTTTGCCCGACAATAAACTATTGTCGATTGAATTGGATGTGAAACGCGTGGTCAACCGCCGCCTGGTCCTGGCGGTGGCGGATGCCGTTGCCAAAATTGACGGCGCGGTCGCTCTCGAAGCCGAAGATCTGCGCGTTGCATTGTTCAGTTAAGATGTTCAGTTAGTGTGTTCTTCCGTTATTTACGCGCCCTGGCCTTCAGGTTTGACCAAGGCGAAGTTGTTATAGACTGTCATAGGGGCTGCCATGCGTAGAGTTGTCGTCACCGGATTGGGTATTATCTCCTCCATCGGCAATACCAAGGATGAAGTCGCCGCGTCCCTGCGGCAGGGCCGCTCCGGCATCGTCGCCGAACCGGAATATGCCGAGTACAAATTCCGCTCTCAAGTCGCCGGCACCCTGAAGATCGATTTGGCGGAGAATATCGACCGCAAGGCGCTGCGCTTCATGGGCGACGGCGCGGCCTACAATTATTTGGCCATGCAACAGGCCATCGCCGATTCCGGCCTGGAAACCGGCGATATCTCGAACGAGCGCACGGGCATCATCGTCGGCTCGGGCGGGCCGTCGACCTCCAACCAGGTCTGGGCGGCGGATACGGCGCGGGAAAAAGGCGCCAAGCGGATTGGGCCTTACATGGTCACGCGCTGTATGTCGTCCACCACCTCCGCCGTGCTGGCCACGCAGTTCAAGATCAAGGGCCTGAACTATTCCATTGTCTCGGCCTGCTCGACCTCGGCCCATTGCATCGGCAACGCGGCGGAACAGATCCAGTTCGGCAAGCAGGACGTGATGTTCGCGGGCGGCGGGGAGGAATTGCATTGGACCCTGTCAGTGCTGTTCGATGGCATGGGCGCCATGTCCTCTAAATTCAACGACACGCCGGAACGCGCCTCGCGGCCCTATGATGTGGACCGGGATGGTTTTGTGATCTCGGGCGGCGGCGGCTTGCTGGTGCTGGAAGAATTGGAACACGCCAAGGCCCGCGGCGCCAAGATTTATGCCGAGTTAGCCGGCTACGGCGCCACCTCGGACGGCCACGACATGGTCCAACCCTCGGGCGATGGCGCGGTGCGCAGCATGCGCCAGGCCCTGGCCACGGCGCAAAATCCCATCGGTTACATCAATGCCCACGGCACCGGCACCCCGGTCGGCGATCCCCCGGAAATGGCGGCGGTACGCGAAGTTTTCGGCGATGACATGCCGCCCATCGCCTCGACCAAGTCGCTGACCGGCCATGCCCAAGGTGCCGCCGGCGTTAACGAGGCGATCTATTCCCTGATCATGATGGAAGAGGATTTCATCGCCGCATCGGCCAATATCGACAACCTCGATCCGGCATTCGAGGGCGTGCCCGTGGTCCGCGAACGTATCGACAATGCCGGGCTAGTTTCCGTCATGTCCAACAGCTTCGGCTTTGGCGGCACCAATGCGACATTAATATTCGACCGGTTTGAAGCTTAGGGACGAGGTGGAATATGACGGAAACCGCCAATAGCAGCCAACTGATGGCCGGCAAGCGAGGCCTGGTCCTAGGTATCGCCAACGACCATTCCATCGCCTATGGCATTGCCCGGGCCCTGCATGGCGCGGGCGCCGAGCTGGCCCTGACCTATCAGGGCGAAAGTTTCCACAAGCGGGTGAAACCGTTGGCCGAAGCCATGGATTGCAGCCTGTTGATGCCCTGCGATGTGACCGATGCCGCCAGCCTGGATGCGCTGTTCGACGCCATCAAGGAAAAGTGGGGCGGCCTGGATTTTCTGGTCCACGCCATTGCCTATTCCGACCGCGCTGAATTGAGCGGCCGGTATCTGGACACCACCCGGGAAAATTTCGTCCAAACTCTCGCCATCTCGTGCTTTTCCTTCACCGATCTGGTGCGCCGCGCGGCGGAATTGATGGAAAACGGCGGCGCCATGGTGACCATGAGTTTCCTTGGCGCGCACCGGGTCATGCCATCCTACAACGTCATGGGCGTCGCCAAGGCGGCATTGGAAACATCCGTCCGCTACCTGGCCGAGGATCTGGGCAAGAATAATATCCGGGTCAACGCCATCTCGTCCGGGCCCATGCGCACCCTGGCGGGCGCCGTCATCGCGGACGGTCGCTATGTGCACAAATACGCCAGCGAACATGCGCCCCTGCGCGACGGTCTGGACCTGGAGGCGGTCGGCAATAGCGGTTTGTACCTGCTTTCGGATCTGTCCAGCGCGGTCACCGGGGAAGTCATGAACGTGGACAACGGCTTCAGCCTGATCGGCATTCCACGCCCGCCATCCGGCGACGGTTAATAGCGGCGTGCCGGAAGGCGGTAAAGTGCGGCTGCTTGGTCTTTTACTGCTGTTATTTTCGATTGGCCCCGCGCAGGCCCAATCCGGCGCCATTCTGTCCAACAAGGACCGCCACCATCCCATCTTCGCCGCCAACGGCATGGTCGCCAGCCAGGAAGCCCGCGCCAGCAAAGCCGGCGTGGACATCCTGCGCCAGGGCGGCAATGCCATCGACGCCGCCGTTGCCGTGGGTTTCACCCTGGCGGTAACCTTGCCCCGGGCGGGCAATCTTGGCGGCGGCGGTTTTATGTTGATCCATCACGCCGGGAGCGGCGAAACCCTGGCCCTGGATTACCGGGAGAAGGCGCCCAGCGGCGTGGGCCGTGATCTGTTCCTTGGTCCCGACGGCCAGGTCGACAAGGCCAAGGCGCGGTTCTCGCATGCCTCCGTCGGGGTGCCGGGCACAGTGGCCGGGTTGATCGAGGCCCATCGCCGGTTTGGCAGCCTGCCCTTGGGTCACGTCATGGCGCCCGCCATCGCCCTGGCGGTGGATGGCCTGGCGGTCAGCCCTGGCCTGGCCCGGAATTTGGCGAAACGGCAAAAACGCCTGCAAAAATGGCCGGCCACGGCGGCGGTCTTTTTCAAGCCCGATGGCGCCGCCTATCAAGCCGGCGAGACCTTGGTGCAAGGCGATCTCGGCGCCAGCCTGCGGCGCATCGCGGCAACCAGGGGCGGGGATTTTTATTCCGGCGAAACCGCGCAAGCCATCGTCGGGGAGATGGCCAGGCACGGCGGCCCGATGACCCCCGCCGACCTTGCCGCCTACCGGCCGGTCTGGCGCAAACCCGCCCATGGCACCTATCGCGGCCACCGGATCGCCTCCATGCCGCCGCCCTCGTCGGGCGGGGTGCATCTGATTCAGATGCTGAATATTCTGGAACGCTTTCCCCTGGCCGCATACGGCCATAATGGAGCCGACAGCCTGCACCTCATGGTGGAAGCCATGAAGCTGGCCTATGCCGACCGGGCGCAACATCTGGGGGACCCGGATTTCTGGGCCGTTCCCATCAAGGGCCTGACCTCGAAAGCCTACGCCAAGCAACTGGCAACCAGGATCGACCCCTACCGGGCCCGGCCCTCGGCCGAGATCGGCCATGGCGATCCCGCACCTTACGAGAGCAACGAAACCACGCATTTTTCGGTCATGGACGGCCAGGGCAACGTGGTCTCCAACACCTATACCCTGAACTTCAGCTTCGGCACGGGCATCATGGCGCCGGGCACGGGCATTTTGCTGAATAACGAGATGGATGATTTTTCCGCCAAGCCCGGCGTGCCCAATGCCTTTGGTCTGATCGGCGGCGAGGCCAATGCGATCCAGGGCGGCAAGCGGCCGCTCAGCTCCATGACCCCGACCATTCTGTTCAAGGACGGCAAGCCGATGCTGGCCACGGGCACGCCCGGCGGCTCCCGCATCATCACCATGGTGCTGCAGGTGCTGGTGAACGTTATCGACCATGGCATGAACATCGCCGAGGCGACGGCGGCGGTGCGCGTGCATCACCAATGGCTGCCCGACAAACTGTTCGTGGAACCCGGCCTCAGCCCCGATACCCTAGCCATCCTGCGCCAACGCGGCCACATCGTGACGCCATCACGGGCCGCCGGCAGCATGCAATCGGTGATGCGGGCTGCGAACGGGGCGGGTTTCCTCGGCGCCTCGGACAGCCGGAGCTTGGGCGCGTTGACGACCGGCTATTGATGTTTTTTTGATCTGAAGCGAGGCACCGTGATGAGCAATTCAGACAAAACCGATTTGGGCCACTGTTTGTGCGGGGCCATCCAGTTCGAAGCCGCCGGCAAGCCACTGTGGGTCGCCCATTGTCATTGTCACAGTTGCCGCCGGAATACCGGCGCCGTCGCCGCGACTTTCGTCGGTCTGGCCGGAAAACAGTTCACCTACACAGCCGGCACGCCACGGGTTTTCAACTCATCGCCAGGCGTGCGGCGCAGTTTTTGCGGCGATTGCGGCACCCCCCTGACATACCAAGCAGACCACCATCCGGGCGAAGTGCATGTCTATGTCTCGACCTTCGACCATCCGGAGGTCTTCCCGCCCCAACTGCACGTATATTTCGCCAATGCCATTTCCTGGCTGCATCTTGATGAGCAACTACCCCGCCATGAGGCGTTGTCCCAATGAACCTATACCGAATGCGCCCCATTTATTGAGGTCGTCTATCCCCTGCGTTCAACGTCTATGTCTGGCCCGCCATTCCACCCAATCGATCGGTGAAAGGGTAAGCGGCTGGATACCTTCCAAATTGAAGGTGTCGAGGAAAAGTACAATCGTTTCGCAAGACCAACGCGCGGAGGGCGCTATCAAACCGTCGAAACCAAGAAAGGCGGCAGCATCCGCGATTTCTCGCGTCCGCCCGTATAGCATTTCCCGGTAGCGATGCTCATCGACACCGAGACCAGTGAGTTGCCCGAGATCCGCGAGCACCAGAGTTCTTTTTGTTGAGATTTGCAATTCGTGAAGTGCATGGCGCATGCGCGAGGGAAAGACCGATTGCCCCTGGCTCAAGTGGAAGTGAATTTCGGCGATGACGCCATCGGCTTCAGCGCTGCCATAAAGGACGCTTAGATGGTTCGGATTCCAACGTCCGGCGCCGCGCGAGCCATCGAAAACCGACCGCCCCTCGCGAACTACGCGCCACATATGGCCAGAGTACTCTTGACCTTCAATTGATCCAAGCGCGTCAAGCAGCCGATCATCATGTGCACGACGGTCGTCCACCATCCCTACAGATAGACCCCGCTATCGAGACGTTCGATGACCTCGAGAACATCCCTCGTGCGGCCCTCGTTAATCAGGTCATATGGCCGAATGCCCTCAAGTTGCGGGTGCGGCGATTGCAGCCATAGGCGCACTTCATCCGGCTCATAAAAGTCCGCGAGCCGCGCTGCGACCCAACGCAGTTCGGCCATGACCGTCTGCTTATCTATTGTCGGGTCAGCCTCGCCCTTGCTCCAACGAGTTACGGTCGGCGGAGAAACGCCAAGAATATTGGCAATATCCCGGCCCTTCAGTCCGCCAAATTCCTTCAATTCGCGAACCATGCGAGAAACCGCTGTTTCTCTTGTTGCTGTTTCACTCATGGTCTACTCAACCAAATCAAACCGTTAAGTCCGGCAAACTGCCGCTCCCGCGATAGGATATTGTCCTGCCCGGACTTGATGGTGTGGACGGCCCTCCTATCACGGCATCTATGTGCC
>JAPYPT010000302.1 GCA_029937535.1 Alphaproteobacteria bacterium | reverse complement strand
GATCTGCGATGCCTCCATGCCCAGCTACATGCTGTCCCACTGGGTCCGCGACCGCGAACGGGGCCCGCGCCTGGGCCTGGAGCAGGCGGTAAAATATCAGACCCGCGACACCGCGCTCAGCTATGGCCTGGCCGACCTGGGCCTGCTGGCGGAGGGCCTGAAGGCCGACCTGAACATCATCGACCTGGACCGCCTGCGCCTCTCGCCCCCGCACATGATCAACGACCTGCCCGCCCAGGGCCAACGCCTGGTGCAGGAAGTGGAGGGCTATCTGGCCACGGTGCAAAGCGGCCAGATCACCTACCGAAATGGGGAGGTTATGGGTGCATTACCCGGTAAGTTAATCCGGGGGCCGCAAACGGCCTAAATCAGGAGCCCTTTCGGGCGATGATGCGGCCACCGCCCAATTTGCCGTCGGCGAAGGCGCGTTGGATGGTGCCATTCATGGCGTGGATGATGTTGTAGAGCTTGGGGCTGTAGGTTTCCGAAATCTCGCTTTCCAGGCTTTCGAGGCGGGCGACGATGTCCGTGTATTGCTCGATAAATTCAGCGCTGACGTCGTCCGCCGACAGCACGGTGAAGCCGTGTTTTTGGAGGAGGGCGGCATAGCTTTCCAGGGTCCCAAGGTTGCTCGCGGCCATGGCGGCCAGCACTTCGTCCCGGTACGTGCCTTTCATCTCACCCACCTGCAACCAGTCCGTGAAAGTGACCATGCCCCTGACGGCGATCACCCGGGCGCATTCGGCGATCAGTTTGTTTTTGTCGGGGACGTGGCACCAGGCGTCCTGGCCGATGATGACATCGAAGTGCCCGGCCTCGAAGGGCATCGCGGTGGCATCCCCAAGATGGAAACTTGCCAGATCATCCAAGCCGCGCGCCTTGGCCCGCTGGTTCGCCGTCGCCACGTTGCTTTCAACGATATCCAGGCCCATGACCCGGCAGCCAATGGTCTCGGCCAGATAGAGCGCCGGTCCGCCCAGGCCGCTGCCCACGTCCAGGACTTTTGTTGCCGCCGTGATGGCGGCGCCGGTTGCCAGGATTTCCGTCGAGTCCCTGCCGCCGATGGAGAGATAGCTGTCGCTATAGAATGTTTCGATCAGTTGCGTGCCGGTGGGGCTGTAGAATTCACCCAGATCAAACGCCGTCATACATGGCCTCCAAAAATATCAACGTAATTCCACCGTCATGGGATCGTAGGAAAATAGCCAGGCGGTGCGTTCGGCGTTCATGTCGCGTTGGGCGAAGGCCTGGCGCAAGGCGGCCTCGCTGGGCAGGTGGAACATATTGCGGTTGGCGGAGGATTCATTGACGATGCGCGCGGTGCGGTCCAACCGGTTGCGCTGATACAGATCCAGCGCCGCGCCGACGTCGGCCTCCTGTTGCAGGGCACGGGCGAGCACGGCGCCGTCCTCGATCGCCATGCCGCCGCCCTGGGCCATGTAGGGCAGGGTGGGGTGGGCGGCATCGCCCAGCAGGGTGGTCCGCGCCGTACTCCAATGGTCCACGGGGGGGCGGTTGTTCATGGCCCAGCGGAAGCATTGATCCTTGTCGGCGTTGTCGATGATGGCCTGGATATTTTCATGCCAGCCGGCGAAGTCTGTTTTCATCTCGGCCCAGGGGCGCCGCGCGGTCCAGCTCTCGTCGTCCCAGGTTTCATATTCGACGCAACCGACCATGTTGATCAGGCCGTCGGGCCGGATGGGGTATACGACGCCGTGCTTGCCCGGCCCGACACAGATATTCACCGTATCGGGGCGCTGCTCCGGCGTCAGCCGCTCCGCCGGGACAAGGATGCGCCAGGATTGATCGCCCGTGTAATGCACCGCCGTTTCGCCCAGGATTTTCGCCCGGACCATGGATTTGATGCCGTCGGCCCCGATCAGCACATCGCCGCGCGCCTCGCCGCCATCGTTGAAATGCAGGGTGACGCCGCTTTCATCCTCAACGTAGCTGCTGGCCGTGGCGTTCAAGGTGACCGCATCGGGGTTCAACGCCCGTACGGCGGCGATCAAGGTATCCAGAAGATCGGCCCGGTGCACGGAGAGATAGGGCACGCCATGGCGCTCCACATAGCCCTCGCCCAAGGGAATTTCCTGCAGAACCTCCCCAGTGTCGAACATCTTGAATTGATAGGCGGTGGGGCGCACGCCGCATCTCGCAAGGGTTTCAACCAGGCCCAAATGATGCAGCACCCGCATGGGATTGGCGCTCAACTGGATGCCGGCGCCGACCTCGCCCAGTTCGGCGGCCTGCTCGAACACCGCGACTTCGAAACCGGCATGTAACAAACACGCGGCCGCCGTCATGCCGCCGATGCCGCCACCAACAATGAGGATTTTCGTCATGTCTCAATTCAACCCGCGGAAAACTTCGATGGGTGCAGAGACTATCAGCTTATTGGCGCCACGTTCACCAACATCAGCATATCAACCGTTTGACCGTCCGTGGCCAGCGGCAGGGCAAGCGTGTCTATGGACACGAGCCCTTTGCCCTGCGCGTACGAATGGTCCTCATAATGCAGAGGCGCCTTGGTCTGCACAACGGTGCAAAAGCGGTCGGAGACAGTTTGCAGTTGCTGACCCGACGCCACGTCATCGAGCCACAGGCCCGTGGCGTCCTTGCCAAAACGTTCGGCGGCCCGCAATCCCACAAGGCGAAAGCGGAAACGCGGCTCGCCGTCGGCGTAAATGACGTCCAACAGCATCGTCCAGGGCATCAGCTCCTGGAGAGACGCCGGCTCAACGTGCTGACGCCCCGGCAGGTCGCCGCCGGGCGCAATGTCGCGCCAATAGCCATAAACTTCCCGGTGCAGCGGATGCACCAGGGACTCTCGTAAGGAGGTCGGACTTACCGTGGGACTATTCTGAACAGGGGTCATGCCAACGCCGTTGAGTTATTCAGATTACATACCTTCAGGCTATATTTCCTTTAGACTATATCAATTAGGAATAGGCAGAGCAAACAATGAGCCGGCGAGACGTCC
Organism: Alphaproteobacteria bacterium; assembly: GCA_029937535.1. Classification (GTDB taxonomy): domain Bacteria; phylum Pseudomonadota; class Alphaproteobacteria. Next base: position 3,034 of record JAPYPT010000302.1, on the reverse strand, counting down.
ATTCGAACCGAAAAACCCCGCAACAAGCCTTTGTTTTGCCCGGACGGACGCGGGTATGCACGGTATCGGGCCGCTGCTTCGGCGGCAATTGGCTGGCGGGGACGAGAATCGGCTGGGATCGATCGACCGTGCAAGGCAGCGCCGTCGCGCCAATATCCTCGCCCGTACCAATGGATTTGCTGCCGTCGGGCCCGGTCGGGAGATCGCCGCTCAATTGGATACCTTCGCCGGCAATGTGGATTTTTGCCATGCCGTAATTCAACCCGCGAACAATTTCGATGGCTGAAGAGCCTGTCAGCTCATTGGCGCCACGTTCACCAACATCAGCGTATCAACCTCATATCCATCCGATGACAGGGGCAGGACAAGAGTGTCCACGGCGATGGGATCGTTGCCGGGAAAATGAGAATGGTCTTGATAGTGCAGCGGCGCTCTCGTGGCGACAACGGTGCTGAAGCGGCCGGAGACGGTTTGCAGTTGCGGTCCCGACGCGACATCGTCCAGCCACAAGCCCGTGGCGTCCTTGCCGAAACGTTCGACGGATTTCATTCCCACAAGGCGAAAGCGGAAACGCCAGCCGGCATCGGACGAATTCACGTCCATTAACATCATCCAGGGCAGCAGCTCCTGAATAGAGGCCGGCTCTATGTGCTGGCGCCCCGGCAACTCGCCGCCGGGCGCGATATCGCACCAATAGCCGTAAACTTCCTGATGCAGCGGATGCGCCAGGGAACCTCTAAAGGAAACCGATGTTGCCGCGTGGTTATTCAGAATTACATTCATTGCGATGCCTTTGCCCAACGCAAGGTAGCCCTGGATGAATTGAAGAAACGTGAAGTATACTGGTTAACGAATAATGTTTGACCCGGCTCTTGCGTCTTTCGGGGCAACCGATCATTTTCACCCCATGAACATGGATAAATTTCTCAGCCGGCTCCCCATCAAGGCATTGCGGGACCGTGCCCCCCTGGTGCCGGTGGTGCGGCTCTACGGCGTCATCGCGGCCCAGGGCTCACCCTTGCGGCCGGCAATCAATCTGGCCTCGCTGGCGGAGCCGTTGGAGCGGGCCTTCGCGATGAAGGGGGCCAAGGCGGTGGTGTTGGCGATTAATTCGCCAGGTGGTTCGCCCGTGCAATCGGCGCTGCTGCATGACCGCATTCGCCTGCTGGCGGATGAGAAGAAACTGCCGGTCTATGCTTTTTGCGAGGATGTGGCGGCTTCGGGCGGCTATTGGATCGCCTGCGCGGGTGATGAAATTTATGCCGCCCAGACCTCGATCATCGGTTCCATCGGGGTCATTGCCTCGACCTTCGGCTTCGAGGAAGCCATGAAGAAACTGGGCGTGGAACGGCGTCTGTTCACGGCCGGCAACAAAAAAAGCCTGCTGGACCCCTTCCTGCCCGTGGATGACGATGATGTGAAACGCCTGACGGCCTTGCAAAAGGAAATCCACGATGCCTTCAAGGCGCACGTGCGCACGCGGCGGGAGGGCCGTTTGAAGGCCAGCGAGAGGAAGCTGTTCACCGGAGAATTCTGGACCGGCGCCAAGGCGGTGGAGCTTGGACTGACCGACGGCATCGGCGATCTGAAATCAGTGATGGTAAAAAAATTCGGCGTCAAGGTCCGCCTGCCCATCGTGGATGCGGACAAGAGCTGGCTGCAGCGGCGCCTCGGCCTCTCAACACAACTTCCAGCCATGAACCTGCCCGCCGATCTGCTCGCCACCGCCGAAGCCCGGGCCCATTGGGCGCGTTTCGGCTTGTAAGGCGTAAAAACGAATAACGGCGGCCCCGTAACTGCTCCAGCGGGCCGCCGCTAATCTCGATACAATTATCTCGCTAGGCGGCGGCCCGGCGGCGGACCAGATTATCGAAATCCTCGATTAATTGCGCCGTGATGGCGCCGGGTTTGAAGCGGTATTCGTCAATCTCGCCCACGGGCGTCACCTCCGCCGCGGTGCCGGTCAGCAGGCATTCCGTGGCGTCGGCCATTTCCTCGGGCATCATCACCCGTTCAATGACTTCATAACCCCGCGCCTTGGCCAGCCCGATCACCGTGCGCCGGGTGATGCCGTCCAGGAAACAATCGGGGATCGGGGTATGCAGCTTGCCATCGATGACAAAGAAAATGTTCGCGCCCGTGCTTTCCGCGATCTGCCCGCGCCAATCCAGCATCAGGGCATCATCGTAGCCTTCGGCCTCCACCGCGTGCTTGGACAGGGTGCAAATCATGTACAAGCCGGCGGCTTTTGAATGCACGGGCGCGGTGCGGGGATCGGGGCGCCGCCATTTCGTGGTTTTCAAGCGGATGCCCACGGTGCGGGCCTCGGGGTCGAAATAGGACGGCCATTGCCAAACCGCGATGGCCAGATTGATGCGGTTTTCCTGCGCCGAAACGCCCATCATCTCCGAGCCGCGCCAGGCCACGGGACGCACATATCCATCGACGATGTTATTTTTTTGAACGGTTTCCCGGCAGGCGGCGTTAATTTCTTCCGCAGTGTATGGTATCTCGAAATCCAGCAAGGTTGCGGAGTTAATCAGCCGGTCGGTATGCTCCTCCAGCTTGAATATTTCCCCTTCATAAACCCGCTCTCCCTCGAAAACAGAAGACGCGTAATGCAGGCCATGGGTCAACACGTGCGCTTGAGCCTCTTCCCAAGGCACCATGTCGCCGTTGTACCAGATGGTGCCTTCCATCTTATCGTATGAGATTGTTGCCATGACCGGGGCCTCCGAGACTGATTATTGCGTGAACGTTGGATTAAACGTAACATCTTCAAAATATATGTCAATAGTGCTGACCAAAATAATGTCAGCACTATTGACACATCTCGTGTAGCATGGCGCCATGGCTGAAACCTCCAACGATCCGCAGATATCCTACCTCGGCGATGACGAATTGATTCGCGGCATAGAGATGCTGTTCTATGCCTACCGCGATTTCACCTCCGATCCGGACGAAATCCTGAAGACCTACGGTTTCGGCCGGGCGCACCATCGTGTCGTGCATTTTATCGGGCGCAATCCGGGCA
>JAPYPT010000301.1 GCA_029937535.1 Alphaproteobacteria bacterium | reverse complement strand
GCGGCGGCCTGGGCCGCCTCGACAATGCGGGCGCAATGTTCATAGAACACTTCCCCCACTTCAGTCGGGGACAGCGTGCGCGTGGTGCGGTTCAACAGACGCGCGCCCAGGCGATCCTCCAGCCGGCCGACCTGCTTTGAAACGGCGGATTTCGAGACGCCCATGGCCGCCGCCGCCGCCGTGAAGCTGCGGTGCTGCACGACCTTGGCGAAGACCGCCATTTCGCTCAGATTATCCATGAAATCCGGATCCGTTGGCCTCGTGGAAACAGTGCCGCCAAATTATCAGGTTTGTTTCCAGAGGCGAACAATATTGTGCTTGCGGCCTACTGGTTCGAGAGCATTTCCGAGTAGGAAATGCTCCGATTTTTAAGATTAGAGCAATTTTTCCAATCAATTAGAATCGCTTCGCGATTCACATAAGATCGGAATTGCTCTACGTGCCATTCAACACTAGGTTCAAGTTGACGGCGGCAGATAGGGAATTTCGTCATGGGTATCATGGTGCAAGGCAAATGGCGCATTGAGGATTTTGCGGAGCGTAACCGCAAGGGCAGTTATATCCGCGCCGGCACATCCTTTCGCAACTGGATCGGTGGCGATGACTTTCCGGCCGCGGCGGGGCGCTATCATCTGATCGTCGCCCACGCCTGCCCCTGGGCCCACAGAACACTGATTTTCCGGGCCCTGAAAGGCCTGGAAGATGTCATTTCCGTGGCCTTTGTCGAACCCTTGATGCTGGACAACGGCTGGGTTCTGGAAAATGGCGGTGATCCGGTCACGGGCGCGCAATACGCTCATCAAGTCTATGCCCAGGCGGACCCGGAATATTCCGGGCGCTGTTCCGTACCCATTCTTTGGGACAAAACCGCGAACACGATCGTCAGCAACGAATCGTCGGAAATTATCCGCATGCTGAACAGCGCCTTCGATGATCTGGCCACAAAATCGCTGCCCGATCTGTATCCCGAAAATCTGCGGGCGGAGATCGACGAGGTGAACGAGTTGGTCTACGAAAACATCAACAACGGTGTCTACCGCACCGGTTTCGCTACCTCTCAGGAGGCTTATGAAAACAGCTTTGATGCCCTGTTCGACGCCTTGGATAAATTGGAGGCGCGCCTGTCCGGGCAGCGTTATTTGACCGGACCACGCATTACCGAGGCCGATTGGCGCCTGTTCGCCACCCTTGTGCGGTTCGATGCGGTCTACGTCGGGCATTTCAAGTGCAATCGCCAACGCATTGCCGACTTTGCCCATCTTTCGAACTATGTGCGTGAATTGTATCAATGGCCGGGCATCGCCGAGACCGTGGATATCCCCCGCATCAAGGAACATTATTACGGCAGCCACCGGGCCATCAATCCGTTCGGCGTGGTACCCAAGGGCCCCGACCTGGATTTCGATGCCCCCCACGACAGGGGCGGTCTGCCAAGCGCCGAAGCTTAAACTCTATTCGTGGCGTAGGGCTTCTATGGGATCGAGGCGGGAAGCTTTGCGGGCCGGGTAGAAGCCGAAGAAAATTCCGACCACCGCCGAGACGCCAAAGGCCAGCACCACGGCGCCGGGCTGCACCAACAGGGGCCAACTTGCAAGGTTGGCCGCAACCGCGGCGCCGCCCAACCCGACGGCGATGCCGATGCTCCCGCCGACGATGGACAGCAGCACCGCCTCCGTTAGGAACTGCGCCATGATGTCCCGCTGGGAGGCGCCCACGGCCATGCGCAGGCCAATCTCCCGGGTCCGCTCGGTGACCGAAACCAACATGATGTTCATGATCCCGATGCCCCCCACCAACAACGAGATGGAGGCAACGGCTGCCAGCAACAGGGCCATGATGCGGGAGGATTCTTCCCGTTTTTGCAATAACTCCGCCAGATTGCGGACCCGAAAATCATCCTTGTCGCCGGGCCGGATGCGATGGCGCTGGCGCAGCAGCTCCTTGATCGCGGCTTCCGCCGCGGCTAGTTCATCACCGCTGCGGGCCTTGACCACGATGGCGGTGACCAGTCGTCCGCTCAACCGCCGGCCGCCCAGGACGCGCTTTTTGGCGGTGGTCAGGGGGATGAAAATGACGTCATCCTGATCCCGCCCCATGGGCGTTTCGCCCTTGGCCTTCAACACGCCGACAACCTTGAACGGGATGCGCTTGATCCGGATGCCAGCACCCAGGCCGCTGCCATCGCCAAACAGCTTTTCCCGTATCGTGTCGCCAATCAAGGCGACCTTGCCGGCGGCGCGCAGGTCCTCGGCCCGGATCGGGCGGCCTTTTTCGATCACCCATTCACGGGCATCCAAATTATCGGGACGGATGCCGTAGATGGTGGTGGACCAGTTTAGATTACCGTGCACGACCTGGCCGCCACCGCGCACGCTGGGCGCTGCATAGATGATGGTGGGAATTTCTCCCATCATGGCGTCGGCGTCGTCTTCCGTCAGGGTCGGTAATGTGCCCCGGCCCAAACGCGCGCCGCGGTTGGAGGAGGAGCCGGGCAGCACGAACATCAGATTGGCGCCCAGACTTTTGATGACATCCTGGACCCGGGATTCAGCACCCGCCCCCACCGCCACCATGATGATCACCGCGCCGACGCCGATGATAATGCCCAGGGCGGTCAGCACGCTGCGCAACAGGTTGGCGCGCAGGGCATCCCAGGCGGTGCCGAGGCAATCCAGGGCGCTCATGCCAGCATCCCGGCCGCATCCTTGGGTGCCGCAACAGCGCCGTCGGCGATCACCCGGCCGTCGCGAAACCGCACGATACGCTTGGCATGGGCCGCCACGTCCTCGTCATGGGTGACCACGACAATGGTATGGCCGCCATGGTTCAGGGCCTGAAACAGGGCCATGATTTCAATGCCCGTATGGCTGTCCAGGGCGCCCGTGGGCTCATCCGCCAACAACAATGCCGGTTGATTGACCAGGGCCCGGGCGATGGCGACCCGTTGTTGCTGTCCGCCCGAAAGCTGCGTCGGCCGATGGCTCAGACGGTCCGACAATCCCACCCGCGCCAGCGCGGCCTCGGCCCGCTCCCGGCGCCCCTGGGCTGTGGTGCCGCTATAGATCAGGGGCAATTCCACGTTACTCAAGGCCGTGGCCCGGGGCAGCAGATTAAAGCTCTGAAAGACAAAGCCGATGCTTCGGTTGCGGGTCCGGGCCAAATCGCGCTGGTCAAGTTCGGTTACCGCCCGGCCCTCCAGCCAATACGACCCGGCGCTGGGTTGATCGAGGCAGCCCAATAGATGCATGAAGGTGGATTTGCCCGAGCCAGAGGCGCCCATGATGGCGACGAACTCCCCCGCCGCCACGGACAGTGATACATCGGCCACGGCGTGCACCGTTTCGCCGCCCAGATGATAATCCTTGGACAGCCCGTCGGTGCGGATCAGGGGGTCGGCCAAATCAGAACCGCCAGCCGAACAGGCCGCGGCGGCTCGCGGCGGCCTTTTCCTCGGCGATGATGACCTGATCGGTTTCGCTTAGTTCGCCCTTCACGATCTCGCTGAAATCGCCGTCGGACGCGCCGATGCGTACTTCCACCGCCTTGGGCCGGCCGTCTTCATCCAGCAGCCAGACCCGGCCCGGCCGCACCGGGTTGGCATTGCGCGTGGCAACAATACGGCGATAGATCTCCAACTGGTCCGGGTTCAGAATAGCCGGGATCGATTGCCCCACCTGCTGGCGGACCTTGGTAAAGGCCTCGCGCAACTCCTCCCGCCCGGCGCCGCTCATATACAGGCCTTTCATGGTCTCTCTGGCATCCGCGAAGAAGCCGCGCAGCTCGGTCTGTTGGTTCTCATCAAGCTTTAGTTTCTCGGTCAGGGATTTGATGATCCGCTCGGATCGGCCCGGATCCCGCTTGCGGCCACCCGATTTGGCGCCCCCCGCGCCGGCGGGGGCATAGCGCAGGGCCCGGTTCGGAACCTTCAAGACGTCGTCCCGCTTCTGCACGGCGATTTCAACATTCGCGGTCATGCCCGGCAGCAACAGACGGTCGGCATTGCCGACGCTGACAACGACGGTGTAGGTCACCACGTTTTGTATCGTCTCCGGCGCCAGGCGGACCTGGCGCACTTCGCCCGCGAACTCCCGCCGGGGATAGGAATCCACGCTGAATTTCACCGTCTGCCCGGTCTGGATGGCGCCGATATCGGCTTCGTCCACGGCGACCTCGACCTGCATGCGGCTCAAGTCCTCGGCGATAATGAACAATACGGGGGCCTGTAAAGAGGCGGCCACGGTCTGACCCACATCAATATTGCGCGCGATCACCGTGCCCGAGACGGGGGAACGGATATAGGTATGGCCCAGATCCACCTCCGCTTGGTTAAACGCGGCCTGGCGTTGCAGGACCTGGGCCCGGGCCGTGGCCAATTCAGCTTTGGCCATGCTCAAACCGGCCTGTGCGCCCCGCACGGCGGAGACTTGGGCGGTGGTGCCGGATTGGGCCGCCCGCAGGCGGGCGCGGGATTGGTCATGGGCCATAAGGGCGTCGTCAACCTTGGCCGAGGCGATGATCTTGCGCTGGAACAGGGCCAACTGGCGTTCGTGTTCGCGTTTGACATTGGTCAGGCTGGCCCGGCTCTCCGCCTCCTGGGCCTGAACCATGTTCAGGCGGGCCCGGGCGCTTTTCAATCCAGCGTCGGCCTGGATGATCCCGGCCTGGCGCATGGTCACGCTGGCCCGCGCAATGGCCATGGCGGCCGCCGCTTCCTCCAGGCGGGCCTGAAAGGTCTCGGGCGCGATGCGGGCGATCTCCTGGTTGGCGCTGACCCGGTCGTTGAAATCAACCGAAAGCGATTGCACCTGGCCGGAGATTTGGCTGCCCACCTGCACCGTGGTCACCGCGCCCAGGGCGCCGGAGGCGGCGACAAAGCTGACCAGCCGCCCCCGCTCCACCGCCGCCGTGCGATAGCCCAGGCCGCCGCTACCATCCTCTAGCCCCACGGCCGCGCCCAGGCCAAGGACCGCCAACAGGGCGATGACACCAATCACAACCGGCCGCCGGCCTAAGCGCGAAAGACGAGCCAAGACAGATTGTGCTTTCTGGTCCATGGCGGCATCATAGCTAGCAATGAGAATTGAGCAATTCCGGGAGTGAACAATGTCAACCAGCATGAACACCAGTATGACCGGGGACGAACGCGAGGCTTTTCTGCAAGAACCCCACATCGGCGTCCTGTCGATCCCGGAGACGGGCAAGGGCCCCCTGACCAGCCCGGTGTGGTATGACTACACCCCCGGCGGCGATCTCTGGTATTTGACCCAAGGCACGGCGCGTAAGGGCCGGTTGGTGGAACTCGGCACCCGGGTCAGTCTGTTGGCGCAAACCACGTCATCGCCCTACAAATATGTCTCCATCGAGGGCCCGGTCACCGCCATTCTGCCCTCCGACCTGCTGGCCGACCTGCAACCCATGGCGCAACGTTATCTGGGCGAACAGGCGGGCAAGGACTACGCCGCCGCCCTGGCCGACAAATACGCCCTTGGCAATGCCATCAAGGTTTCCATCACCCCCGAACGCTGGCTCACCGTCGACTACGCCAAACGGGCCTGAACCATCCCGGCCGCGACGCCAATGCGCTAGTCGCCCGCTTCCAGCTTCTGGCGTTTGACCTTGATACCATGAGCCTCCCGGTCCCAGGTGTCGTCGGTGATCCCGTCATCGCGCAGGAGATGTTTCTGGATTTTCTGGGTTGGGGTTTTCGGCAGGCCGTCCATCACGCGGATATATCGGGGCAGCATGAAATGAGCCATGCGTGGCTCCAGAAAATCGAACAGCGCCCTTGGTTCGATCACCTGTTCCGGCGCGGCGGAAACCACGATCATCACCTCGTCCTCGCTATGTTCGCTGGGCACGGGGATCGCGGCGGCTTCCGCCACGGCGGGAAACAGCGTGACCTCGGATTCCACTTCGAAGGACGAAATGTTCTCGCCCCGGCGGCGGATCGCGTCCTTGATCCGGTCCACGAAATAGAAGTTGCCTTCCTCGTCATAGCGGAAGGCATCACCGGTGTGGAACCAGCCGTTGCGCCAGGCCGCGGCCGTAGCC
>JAPYPT010000300.1 GCA_029937535.1 Alphaproteobacteria bacterium | reverse complement strand
CGCGCCCTTGCGCTCCAATATGGCATTGGTGGCCACGGTGGAGCCGTGCACCAGATCCTCGACCGACGCCAGATCAATCTCGCCGGCCGCCAAGGACGCCATCGCGCCCTCGTCGGGCCGCGCCGGCACCGAGGGCACTTTTTCGACCCTGACCCGGCCGTCCTCGATCGCCACCAGATCCGTGAACGTACCGCCAACTTCAACACCAACGCGCATGCAAACCTCCTGATAACACATTGGCGCACAGTCTATAGAGCCAGACCGTGATCAGGAAGGGAGAGATCAATCTAAGCCGGCGTCTCTATTTTCCCGTTGGTGCCAGACCCGCAGAATTTCGATTTGAGTGGCCGCGATGCGATAAATCAAAATGTAGGGCAGTTGCGGGGTAACGAGTTCACGGGAATCAGGTTCGTCGCCAATGCGGCCGGATTCCGGAAAGTTTTGAAGTTGGTCCGCCGCGGCAATAATGCGCGCCGCAACATCCTGGGCGATGCTTCCATTATCCAGTCCGATAAAATTCCTGATTTCCACGAGATCGGCAATAGCCGGTTCGGACCATTCTATGCGCATCCGGGCGGAGGCAACTCTTCATCCGTGCCCCAGCTTTCCAACCAGGCCTTAACCGAATTTTGTGGCACGGTGCGGCCTTCGTCGGCGGCCTGGACGCCTTCACGCACTGCGGCGCCCTTGGACCTGTCGGGTGTGGCTTCGACCGTCTGTTTCCGGTCAGTTTGAGACGACGCCTTGCTACCGGCGACGACACTCGTGGGCGCATTTTTCATGTACACAAACTACCATAATTCCGGTGTATTTTGCAAATTGCGTCAAGGTGATCAGGAAACGTACATAATCAAGGATTGTCGCGCCGCAGCCCTGGTCAGGACCCCATTGTTGCCGCAAAATAGCGCCGGAGAGGATACTTGATCATGGTGATGGTGGAACTGGCGGGCGATTTGCGGGCCGAGGGCGATGACCTGAACGGCGCGCTGATGACGCTTGCGGAGGAAGACTGGCGGCGCCCGACGCCGTTCAAGGACTGGACGGTCGAGGCGGTCATGCAGCATCTTTTGGTGGGTGATTGGATGAACGGTCTGGCCTTGACCGACCCGGATAAATTCAGCCTAACCCTGGAACGGCGCAATGCCGCGCGGGCGGCGGGTGAAAAGGTTACCGGATTGGAATTCATGGAGATAGATCCGGACAGCGGCGCCCAATTGCGCGCTCATTGGCATGCGGGGCAGCAGGCCCTGTGTGATCTGTTTGCCGTCCGCGAGCCCAAGGCGCGCATGAAATGGGTCGGCCCCGACATGAGCGTGCGTTCAGGCGCCACGGCCAGGCTGATGGAGACCTGGGCCCACGGCCAGGATATTTACGATCTCCTCCGCCAACCTCGAGAGGCCACGGACCGCATACGCAACATCGCAACCCTGGGCGTGAACACCTATGGCTGGACCTTTCAAAACCGTGGCGAGGCGCCGCCCGGCCCCGCCCCGCACGTCCGCCTGACCGCGCCCTCGGGTGCAACCTGGACCTGGAACGAGCCCAGCGAAACCAATGTGGTGGCGGGCGCGGCCCTGGAATTCTGCCAGGTCGTGACCCAGGGCCGCAATATTGCCGACGTTGATTTATCCGTGGTCGGCGAGGTCGCGGAAAAATGGATGTCCATCGCCCAATGCTTCGCCGGCGCGCCGGAACAACCGCCAAAGCCGGGACACCGCGCCTGGCAATGAATTTCACATTTACGGGAAGACAAGATGACTGACAAAAATGACCCCGATGAAATGCCTCGTGGCCTCGCGCGCGGCCTGACCAACTACGGCGATAGGGATTTTTCCCTGTATCTGCGGCGCTCCTTCGCCAAATCCATGGGCTATTCGGACGAGATGCTGGAGCGGCCCATCGTCGGCATCGTCAATACCGCATCGGGTTACAACAACTGCCATCGCGGGCTGCCGGAGCTGATCGAGGCGGTCAAACGGGGCGTGCTGACGTCGGGCGGGCTGCCGATTGAATTTCCGACCATTTCACTGGGCGAGGTGTTTTTGAACCCCACATCCCTGATGTTCCGCAATTTGATGGCCATGGACACGGAAGAGATGATCCGCGCCCAGCCCATGGACGCGGTGGTGCTGGTGGGCGGCTGCGACAAGACCGTGCCGGCGCAATTGATGGGCGCGGCCTCGGCCGATCTGCCAGCCCTGCAACTTGTCGCAGGGCCCATGATGACCGGGCGCTATGAAGGCGAACGCCTGGGCGCCTGCACCGATTGCCGGCGCTTTTGGGCCGATTTCCGCGCCGGACGGGTCGATGCGGCGCGGATCAGCGAGATCGAGGGCAATCTGGCGACCACCTTCGGTACCTGCGCGGTGATGGGCACTGCCTCGACCATGGCCTGTATCGCCGAAACCCTGGGCATGACGCTGCCCGGCACCGCCGCTATTCCCGCCGTCCACGCCGATCGCCTGCGCGCGGCCGAGGCCACCGGCGCCCAGGCCCTGGAAACCGCGCGCCTGGGCCTGACGCCGTCGCGCCTGATCACGGAACAAGCGGTGGAAAACGCACTGCGCGTCCTTCTCGCCCTGGGCGGATCCACCAATGGCATATTGCATCTGACGGCCATCGCCGGACGCATGGGTATTCAAATTTCTCTGCTGCGGCTGAATGAATTGAGCGACACCACACCGGTTCTGGTCAACCTGAAGCCCACGGGCGTGGGTTATATGGAGGATTTTCATGCCGCCGGCGCCATGGGCACGCTACTGCGGGAACTGGCACCCGTCCTGCATCTCGATTGCCTCTCTGTCACCGGTGAAACCCTGGGCGAACGGCTGAAATCCGCACCTGGACACGTGGACCGCGCCGTCATCCGCAGCCGGGAGGAGCCATTTGAGGCGGTCGGCGGTCTGGTCGCCCTGTTCGGTAATCTAGCCCCCGGCGGCGCCATTCTAAAGCGCTCGGCGGCCGATCCCGCCTTGTTCGAGAGCACGGGCCGGGCGGTGGTCTTCACCTCCCTGGAGGATCTGGCCGACCGCATCGACAGTGACGATCTGGACGTCAAGGCGGACGATATCCTGGTGCTGCAAAACGCCGGCCCGAAAAGCCCCTCCGGCATGCCCGAGGCGGGTTATATCCCGATCCCCAAGAAACTGGCCCAGGCCGGCGTCAGGGACATGGTGCGCATTTCCGATTGCCGCATGAGCGGCACCGCCTTTGGCACCATCGTCCTCCATGTCACACCGGAAGCGGCGGTGGGGGGGGCTATTGGCTTGGTGCAAAACGGTGATGAAATTAGTTTAAGTATTGCAAATAAATCATTGATATTAAACATTAATGAGGAAGAGTTAGAGCGGCGGCGACAGGCCACGCCGCCGCGTCCCGCCACGCCAGACCGGGGCTATGCCAAGCTTTATGCGGATCATGTCACCCAGGCGGATCAGGGCGCGGATTTCGATTTCCTGATGGCGTCACCATAACCGCGCCCGTCCACAGCGCCGCGCCGGGCCCCTGGCGCGGCACCTTTGCCGCACTTTGCGGCCTCTTTCTCGGCATTGGCCTGGCCCGGTTCGCCTATACGCCCCTGCTGCCGGCCCTGGTCAGCGGGGAGTGGTTCACCGCCGCCGAGGCCGCCTATCTGGGCGCCATCAATTTAGCCGGCTATCTGGCGGGCGCCGTGCTGGCGCGGACCCTTGCCGCGCGCACATCCGCCCGCACAGCCTTGCGCGGGGGCATGGTGTTGGCCTGCGTGTCATTCTTTGCCTGCGCCCTGCCCTGGCCCTTTGCCTGGTTTCTGCTCTGGCGCTTCGCCGCCGGTCTGTCGGGCGGCGTCATCATGGTCTTGGCCGCCCCGACGGTGCTGCCCTTCGTGCCCGCAAACCGCCAAGGGCTGGCCGGCGGGCTGATCCTGACCGGCGTCGCCCTGGGCATTGCCCTGTCCGGGACCTTGGTGCCCCTCACCCTGTCGTGGGGCTTGACGGAGACGTGGCTGATTTTGGGTCTGTTGGCGGTGGTTCTGACGGCGGTCGCCTGGAATGGCTGGCCGTCCAGCCCGCCCGCCAAGGCAGCCACATCCCGGCCCCGGGCCGGGCCGGCGCTGAAATCCCTGTATCTGGAATATAGCCTGAACGCCTTCGGCTTGGTGCCGCACATGGTATTTTGGGTGATCTTCATCGCCCACGGCCTGGGCCGGGGCCTCGACGTGGGCGCCTTTCACTGGGTGCTGTTCGGGATCGGCGCCGTGCTGGGCCCCGTTCCGGCCGGATATCTGGCGGACCGCGTGGGCGCCCTGGTTGCCCTGCGCTGGGGTTATGTGCTGCAGGCGGTCTCCGTCGGCGCCCTGGTCTTTACCGACCACGCAGCCGTCCTGATCCTGTCCAGCCTGATCGTGGGCGCCTTCGTGCCGGTCTGTGTAACCTTGGTTCTGGGCCGCATGCGGGAATTGATCCCCAACGACCCTGACGGCCTGACGGCAGGCTGGCGCTGGGCCACTATCGCCTTTTCCCTGGGCCAGGCGGCGGGCGCCTATGGCCTGTCCTATGTGTTCGATCTGCGCGGCGATTACGGCGTGTTGTTCGCGATGGGCAGCGGCGCGCTGGTACTGGCCTTGGTGCTCAATCTTCTGTTGGGTCGAAGAATTTAGAGCGTTAGGACCGCCCGCCCCAGACCGTCGATATCGGCGATGATTTCGTCGCCCTGGTCCACCCAGACGGTCTGCACCAGACTACCCAATGTGACGAATTCGCCTGCTTTCAGGGGCCGGCCCTGATCCGCCGCGAGGTCGGCCAGCCAGACCAGAGCATTGAGCGGGTGGCCCAGAATATCGCCGCCCACGCCCGCGCCGGCCTCTTTTCCGTTGATCAACATGCGCCCGGACAGCGCGGCCAGATCCAAATTCCGCCAGTCCGCCACGGGCGCGCCCAGGACACAGCCGGCATTGAAAAAATCATCGGCCAGCAAGCTCGTCATGGGCTGGCTGGTGAAGTCGATCCAGCGGTCGTCCACAAGCTCGATGCTGGCCATGACGGCGCTCACCGCATCGGCAACGGTGGCGTGGTCATGGCCGCCCGCCCGGCGGGGCAGGTCGGCGCCAAGGCGCACGGCGATCTCGCATTCCACGCCGGGGCGGCACAGGGTTGAATGTTCCACATGGCCCTCCCCCAACATCACCGATCTATGGAAGATACCACCGGCGCAAGGCGCGTCGATCTTGAGATATTGCTGCATGACCGTGGTGGTGCAGCCGATCTTGTGCCCACTGATCCCGCCCCATCCCGCCGTGCCGGGATGGCCGTGCACGGCCGCCTGGATCGCGTAGGCATCCGCCAACGAGAGCGGCCGGCATTGTTCGGGCAATTCAGCCAGCGCCGCCGCCCGGAGGCGCGCCTCGACCAGCAGGTCCGCCGCCATGTCCACGGCATCATCGGAAAGGTTCATGATCAGACCAATCGGTATTTTCTTTTATGCGGCGACGTAATACGTATTAAAATAGCTGTTTTCAGCGTTTTTTGGAAGAAATACTTATTACGTCACCGTATTAAGGGTTCAATCGGGGGTTTCGGGGACGGTGCTGCGGGCGATGGTTTCGTCCAGGGCCTCGAAATCGTGGTAGCGGATGGTTTCGTAGAGTTCGGCACGGCTTTGCATTTGGTTCATCTTGCCCTTGGCGCTGCCCGTTGCCGCCAACTCGCCATAGAGATCGCCGATGGCGGCGGCGGCGACGCGTAGGGATGACGCGGGCCAGATCACGATCTTGCAGCCCAGGGCCTCCAACTCCGCCGCCGTGCGTTGCGGCGTGCGGCCGAATTCGGTCATATTGGCCAATACCGGCGCCTTGACCGCCCCACAAAAACGTCGGAAGTCATCGTCGGAGATCAGGGCGTCGGGAAAGATGATATCGGCGCCGGCTTCGAGATACAGATTGGCCCGGCGAATGGCTTCATCCAGGCTTTCGGCGGCGGCATCGGTGCGGGCGACGACCAGCATGTGCCGCCGCGCCGCGACGGCGGCGGCGATCTTGCGGGCGGCATCCTCGGCCGTGGCCAGTTGCTTGTCGTTCAGATGGCCGCATTT
>JAPYPT010000299.1 GCA_029937535.1 Alphaproteobacteria bacterium | reverse complement strand
TCTCAATACAGAGGGGGCCGGCGGGCATGGCGGACAAGACGGCGGATAGCGTTGCGGCTTATGGCGCGGCGTGGCTGGAATTGGATGAAGATGCCCGGCGCGGGCTGCTGAATACGGCGTGGAGCGATGGGGGCACTTACACCGACCCCTCCGCCGATCTGGCCGGGCGTGACGCCCTGTGCGCCCATATTGGTGGATTTCATCAAAACATGCCGGGCGCCCGGATCGAGATCACCAGCGCCGTTGACGAACACCATGGCAAGCTGCGCTTCACCTGGAAAATGGTCGGCGCGGACGGCAACCTGGTCATGGAAGGCATCGATTTCGGGGCACTGGCGGAAGACGGACGCATCGCCTCGATTGTTGGCTTTTTCGGCCCAACCGCGCCGCTACCGGAATGAGCGAACCCGGAATGAGCGAACCTTTCGACATTGTCATCGTTGGTGGCGGCATCACGGGTAGCGCCATGGGCGCCGTTCTGGCGCGCACGGGCCTGCGGGTGCATATTCTGGAGCGCGACAAGGTATATCAAGACCGGGTGCGCGGCGAATTCATGGTCGGTTGGGGCGTGACGGAATTACAGCGCCTGGGATTGCAGGATGTCCTGACCGGCGCGGGCGCGATATTTGTTGAACGGGTGATACCCTACGACGAAACCCTGCCCATCGAGACCGCCGAACAATTTACCCTGGCCCTGAAAAGCCTGGCTCCGGACGTGCCAAACCCTTTGTGCATGGGGCATCCGGCCATGTGCGCCGCCTTGAACAAGGCGGCCGAAGCGGCCGGCGCCAGCGTCACCCGCGGCGTCAAATCCATCAAGATCAAGGCGGGCGAACAACCCGAAGTCTCCTATCGATTGGACGGGCGGCAGGTAACCTTGCGTCCCAAGTTGATCATCGGCGCCGATGGCCGCAATTCCGTCGTCCAACGGCAAATCGGTGTCGAGATGCAACATGACCCGCCCCATAATCTGCTGGGCGGGATGTTGGTCGAGGGCAAGACCTCCTGGCCGCAAGACGCCTTCAGCCTGGGCACGGAAGGTGATGTCCATTTCCTGATCTTCCCCCAGGGCGAGGACCGCCTGCGGCTTTATCTTTGCTATGATTTCGCTGACCGGGGCCGCTTCACGGGCCCGGACAAAGAGCAGAACCTCCTCGCCGCGTTCCGCCTGAAGTGCCTGCCCCAGGGCGAGGAAATCTCCCGCTGCCGACCCATCAGCCCGTTTCATTCCTATTCCAATGAAGACCATTGGGCGGATTATCCCATGGCGCCCGGCGTGGTCCTGATCGGCGATGCTGCCGGCCATTGCGATCCCATCACCGGCCAGGGCCTGTCCATCGGGCTGCGCGATGTGCGTATCGTCAGCGATATTCTGGCTCAGGGCGATTGGCGCCAGGCCGCCTTCCTGCCGTATGTGGAGGAGCGGCGGGAACGCATGCGCCGGCTGCGCGTCGCCGGCCGGTACACGGCCACCCTACGGGCGGAATATGGCGAGGCGGCACGCCAACGCCGTGGCCTGGCCCAGCACCGCACCAACGTCCTGGGTTTTCCCTCGCCAACCCTGGCCAATCTGTTCGGCCCCGAAAGCCTGCCCGCCGAATGTTTCGAACAAAGCACCATCGACGCCCTGTTCGCGCCTTAAGGGGTGATGCTAGAAGAACTTATTCTGGTCGGGCGACTTCGAATTGGTAGTGTTTGCCAGTTAATTTCGTGACATTCGGCACCATATGTTTACTAATCAAGATACGAAACGATTCTCTCGGCCAAGTGTTGAATATCCTTGGTTTGGCATTCCCATATTACCAGACAATCCCATCCCAATTCTGACAACGCCGATTGTACTTCCAAGTCCCGCATCACATTCCGCTCGAACTTTGGAACCCAGTATTCTTTTCGAGTTTTTGGGTTTGAAGCCAAACGGCAGCCTTCATGGCGGTGCCAGAAGCATCCGTGGACGAAAATTATTTTGCCTCTGGAAGGGAAAATCAAGTCGGGTCTGCCTGGTAGATCCTTTCTGTAAAGGCGATATCTGTATCCAAGCCCATGGGCAAGACGGCGAACGGCAAGTTCGGGCTTTGTATCCTTCGACCTTATTGATGCCATGCATTTTCGACGTTGCTCAGGACTCAATACATCCATTGGGAACCCCCTGATTTGGAAACGACGTAGACCTTATCGTCTCAATATGGCAATACTTTAGCTTGGAGGACAATACGTTGATACTAAGCCTGTTTTGCGGATGCGGCGGACTTGACCTCGGCTTTGAAAATGCTGGCTTTATTACGGCGCTTGCATACGATATTCGTCCCCATTCGATCGAATCGTGGAATTCAAACCGACCCGAGAATGTGTGTGGTCATGTCGCCGATATTACAAAACTCACTCTATCAGATATGGATAGAGATTTTGGAGGGCGCTTTGCTCCCAATGGTGTTATTGGCGGGCCTCCATGTCAGAGTTTTTCTAGAGCTAATCACTTTCGGTCTGATGACGATCCGCGTAGGAAGCTCGTTGCAAAGTTCTTTTCGATAGCCCTTCGGCTTCACAAAAATCGCAGACCTTTGGATTTCATAGTGATGGAAAACGTCCCAGAATTAGAACAAGCCAGCGGCGGAAAGTTGTTAGAGACCGAATTGTCCCGCCTAGAAAAAAATGGGTTCCATGTCACGAAGGCAGTTCTTGATGCTTCTGAATATGGGGTACCGCAGTATCGCAGGCGTCTTTTTGTGGTGGCGATTTCGAAAGATGCGATGGGGTTACCAGAGTGGAATTCCCCTAAAGCCTCCAAATCGATTGTACGTCAGGTTTCAGATGTTTTGTCGGGACTTCCCGAGCCATTGCATTTTGAACTAAACTTAAAAAGGGATGACATTCCGTTTCACCCGAATCACTGGTGCATGAAGCCCAAATCGGCAAAATTTTTCGATGGTTCACTAAAAGCCGGTTATTCGTCCGGAAGAAGTTTTAAGACGCTCAGTTGGGACAAGCCTAGCATCGCCGTTTCATATGGACACCGTGAAGTGCATGTTCATCCTGGGGGGCATCGACGGTTAAGTGTGCTGGAGGCCATGAGGCTTCAAGGATTTGATGACACATACACGCTCGAAGGAACGCTTTCTTCCCAAATTGACCAAGTCAGCGAAGCCGTTCCGCCTCCACTAGCCGAGACAGTAGCACAAGCGGTCAAATTATCAGTCGAACCAATTTCGAATAGTGTTCAAATCGAAGAAGAATCGAAATCCTCCAGTGCTGCGAGTGTAGAAGCTGCATAACCCGCTTCTTCCAAAAGAATTTTCGTATTGTCGATCATGTTCCGCCGAAGCGTCGCATCGGCCAAAATCAACTGATCAATATCGACAATATTGCCGACTATTTCAATCGCCCGAATCGATGTATCTTCAGTTATTCCACCGGCAGCTGGATCAGCATTTGTCAGACTAAACCTATCTCGGAGACCGCGTGGTGGCGGCACAAATTCGAATGCAAGGCATGGCATAGTCAAACTGTCATCGGGCGCAGGAGCTGTCGAATAACAATAGGCATTGTGCATTTTCATATTCCATTTTTTGTCCGCAGCCAGATGCAAAAGCCATTTTGCGAAACCTAAAGAAAAAAATTGAAGAAATTGTCTGCTGTCCTTTTTGGAAATATTTTCGAGGGCAAGCTTTGTGCTTTCGGCGGACGCATCAAGCAAGGATAAAACTTCTCTGTCAAAATTATCATTATCACGGGCATTCTGGAGAATTGCAGCACCAAGATCGACGATGGTCTCGTCCGACAATTCAGTCCGTCGTACATCAGCAGTTACAAACATGAGCCAGCGACCAACGCTGAGTTCAAGTTGCAGTTCGACGATTCTATATATGGCATCGACAAGCCGCGTGGCGTGATTGGCTGAACGTGGCGCAATTGACCCACAAGCGTCAAGGTTCACAATTTGAAACGGCCCTCGTCGCCGAAGATCCCTGTAGGCATTGCCATTTGCCGAACTGACATCTTCTATCCGCCTTCTAAAAGTTTGAGATAAATCAGTAATATGGCCCGCCTTGATAAGAGTATCTTCTCGGACTTTTGCTCTAGCCAATTCGGGATTTCGTTCGTCACCAGCTAGATATCCGGTGCTGGTCAGTACGCAATTAAAACCCTCGCAGCAATCCGCCAACATGCGGACGTCCAAAAAATCTGTTCCGGGGAGTGTCAAAAACCGAATTTCAGGTTTGCTATCAATAACTGGCAATTGCAAACCAGAGTCTAAAAGATTGTCGATAAGCCGACGCGAATAACTAACTATCCGACCTGCCCAATAGCCTATCGTAATATATTGATGTCCATTCATATAGCGGAAAAAAATCAAACGCTTGAATTCCATTGCGAAGGCGCTTTCGTGGCGACCAAATAGGGTGGCGGGGGCGTGTATTAGGTTATACCGTCGCCGTCTACCGCCAGATGACGGCGCGCCAGCGCCAGGCGATGTAGGCCGTGCAGAGGATACCGAAGACCGCATAGACCCATACGGTGGGAGCGAAACCAAACCAGCTCACCATGCCGCCCGCCACCAGCAGGCCCAGGGGCAGGCCGTAGACGGCCAGCATGCGCACGCCCATGATGCGGCCGCGGAACTGTTCCGGTGTGATTTGCAGCAGGGTGACCGACATGGCGATCATGGCCATGCTTTGCAGGAAGCCGATTGACAGCAGAACGGCGAAGCCGGGCCATTTGCTCTCTTGCAGGGCGAACACCGCCAAGGCCAGATACCAGGCCACGACGC
Source organism: Alphaproteobacteria bacterium (assembly GCA_029937535.1). GTDB lineage: Bacteria > Pseudomonadota > Alphaproteobacteria. Next base: position 1,314 of record JAPYPT010000299.1, on the reverse strand, counting down.
CGATGATCATGACCCGGCCCGCGCGCCGCCCGCTGCCCAGCAGGATCATGACGACGGAACCCAGCAGCGCGCCGCAGGCATAGACCGCCACCAGGTGGCCCAGGCCGTTCTGGTCCAGTGCATAAATTTCCCTGGCAACATAGGGCAGCAGGCCCATTGAAATGGGAAAGGCGGTCAGATTGACCAGAAAGGCCAGCAACATCAGCGCCAGCACCTGCGGTGTGTGCCGGATATAAACCAGGCCATCCTTCAGTTCTCGCCAGGGCGAGGCGGCGGCGGCGCGAACCGATTGCCGGCCGGCAACGCCAAAGGTCAGGACCAGGCTGATACCGTATAATATCACCACGCCCACATAAGCTGGCCCGATGCCGAGGGTTGCGAACAGCCCGGCCCCGGCCAGGGCGCCGGCGATGCGGGCCGTTTCAATGGTTGTCCGCGACAGACCTATGGCCCTGGCCAGCCAGACCCCGGGCACCGTATCGCCGATCAGGGAGTTCCGCACGACCAGGTCCGAGGGCCGTACCAGGCCCGCCAAAAGTGCTATGGCAAAGACCCAATAGGCGTTCAGGGTGCCGAGCAGGGCCAACACCATGATCGCCAGGGCGAGGGCGCCATAACACGCCCGCAAGGTCGTCAGCATCACCCGCCGGCCCAGGCGGTCGGCGGCGACACCGGCCATGGGCGCGAGCAAGGTACCCAGAAACTGCAGGGAGCCGAATGCGGTCAACAGCAACACGGAATCCGTTTCGACCAGCACATACCAGCCCAGGATCAAGGTCTCCATCTCGAAGGCCCAGGATGTCAAAAGATCCGCCGGCCATTGAAACCGGAAGCTGCGCACGGAAAAGGGCGCCAAGGCGGAGGCATTGGCCTCCGGTCCGCCGCGGCTCACGATTTCCGGCTCCACGGCTTTGTCAGGGTGATGGCGTGATCCGCCTGATCGAGGTGACATGGGCATCTTCCCGGCCGGCCCGGTCCAGAACGTCCGAGAACCGGTGCAGGGAAACCTGCATGTCGAAGGCATTGGCATGCAGAAAACGCCAGTCCTGGACGAATAGGCCGACGTGGCCGGGGAAGAACACCAGATCGCCTTCCTGTAGTTGGGAAAAATCTCGGTTGTCGGCCATGGGCACCTCCGTGCCCACGCTGGCCTCCTGCAAATCGGCATCCCGCGGCGCGGCGATACCGGCCATGGCCAGGGCTATTTGCACCAGAGAGGAACAATCCACGCCCTGGGCCGTGCGCCCGCCCCATAAATAAGGCACGCCGATGAATTTCATTGCCGTGCCCACCAAATCCCTTGTGCTGTATTCC
>JAPYPT010000013.1 GCA_029937535.1 Alphaproteobacteria bacterium | reverse complement strand
ATGTGGTGCCCCGCCCCTACAACGATATGTACGGCCCCAACCAGATCCTGCCCGCCAATATGGGCCAGGGGGAATTGGCGGACCGCCACCCCGTGGTCGGCGCCTTCATGGATCACGAGGGCAGCGAGAATTTCCGCCGCGACGAGGTGCGCCGCACGGTGATCCCCGCCTACATGGGCCTTATCGCCCAGTGCGACGACCAGTTCGGCCGCCTCATAGCCTATCTGGAAGACCAGGGCCGGATGGATGACACCATGATCGTGCTGACCTCGGACCACGGGGATTACCTGGGCGATCATGGCCTGGCCGAAAAGGACCTGCTGCATGAAGAGGTCGCGCGCATTCCCATGATCATTTATGACCCCGACACCGCCGCCGATGGCCGCCGTGGCGCCGTGGACGACCGTTTAGTGGAAGCCATCGATCTGATCCCCACCTTTCTGGACAGTCAGGGCGGCGACCGGCACGATCACCGTCTGGAGGGCCGCTCCCTTTTGCCGCTGCTGCGGGGCGATGAAATCGAAGATTGGCGCGACGCGGTGTTTTCAGAAACTGATTACACCTTTCACCCCGCCCGCCGCGCCCTGGGCCTGGGCCCCAATGAGGCACGGGCCTACATGATCCGGACGGCGGACTGGAAATATATCTTCTACGAAGGCTTCCCACCCCAACTGTTCCATCTGGCGGAAGACCCGAACGAACAATCTGACTTGGGAACCGATCCGGCCCATGGGGAACAGCGGGCCATATTGCATGAAAGACTGTTCCACTGGCTGCGCGGCCGGCACATGCGCACGGCGATGTCCAATGACACCGTGGAACGGCGCACGGGCAACGCCAAGGCGCGCGGCTATATTTTCGGCGTCTGGTAACACCGGGGAGCGAAAAACAATGAGAAAAATGGTTGGCGGTTGTCTGTGCGGCGATATCCGTTTTGAAATCACGAGCGAGCCCCTGGTGGTCAGCCATTGCCATTGCGCGACCTGCCGCAAGGCGACGGGGGCGCCGTTTATCACCTGGATTACCCTGCCGCCGGAGGGCTTCGCCTACACCCAGGGCACGCCGACGGTTTATCGCTCCTCCCCCGTGATCCGGCGAAGCTTTTGCGGCACCTGCGGCACCACGCTGGGTTATGCCTCTGACGACCACGGCGACGAACTGGATATCTCCGCCGCCGCCCTGGACGATCCCGCCCTTGTCAAACCCGACGATCACATCTGGGTGGACGGCATGGTGCCGTGGATAAAATTTGCCGACGGGCTGCCACATTTGCCGGGCTCCCACTGGGAACTCGGCTACCCGGACAGAGCTAAATCTACAGAATAGCCACCGGGCGGACCGGGCAGCCGGTGGCGCCCTTGAACTTGACCGGCAACAGGATGAAGCAAAAACTGCTCACGCCATCGCGCGCCAGATCGGCCAGCACCATGTTTTCGATAATATGGACGCCTGCCTCCACCAGGCAGTGTTGGTGTACGGGCATCATGACCTCTGGGTGATTGGTGCCGGGCAGGACCTCCAGCGCCATGTTATCGGCGCCGATGGCGACCACGCCCTGCTCCGTCAGCCATTGCGCCGCGCCCTCGTCGGGGCCCGGCTCTCCCTCCAGATACGTGGCGTTGTCGGTCATGAAGTAGCGGCCCCAGCCGGTGTTGATCAACACCGCATCCCCGGCCTGGGGTTCGACGTCCTGGGCCTCGCAACAGCGCCGTAAATCATCCGCCGTCACCGCCCGGCCCGGATTAAGGTGTTCGGCCCCGTCCAGGCCCGAAACATCCAGGCACAAACCACGGGTGATCATGGGGGGAATGTTCTCGATGCCCAGATCGATCAGGCCGAAATCACCCATGCTGTCGTTGATATTGTGGCCGCCATAGAGATGCTCGCCGATACTGAAATGGCCGAGAGCATCAATATGGGTGCCCACGTGCATGGTCATGCCGACCCGCTCCAGGTTGGCGCCAACCTGATTGGTGGCGCCCAGGGCGGCCCTGACCTTTTGACTATTACGGGCCGTGGCGCCGGAGGTAATGACATAGGGCGTCTGGTTCGGCGCCATGAAGGGCGCGCCGTTCTCGATCACGTGGCTCAGGTCCAGCACCTGGCCGGTCTTGGCCAGGGCCAGGGCCGCCAGGGTGCTTTCGGGGCTCAATTGGTTGGCGGCGCCAAGCTGGTCGCCCGGCCCCCAATGGCTGTGGTCGTGTATGAGGCTACTCATTTTAGTGACTATCTCGGGACTCGCCCCGCTCCTCTATCACATTGACGAACATGGTCGCCGGTTCCAGGCAACCGCCGGTTTCCAATGGCCCGACCATGGACCGGTAAATATCCTCCCACGGCGTTTGCGAGCCGGGGAAATCCGCGGTCCAGGCGGCCTTGCGTTTCTCTATTTCCCCTGCGTCCAACATCACATCGACGGTACGGGTGTTCAGATCGACCCGCACCATGTCGCCGGTCTCCAGGATCGCCAGGCCGCCGCCGACGGCGCTTTCGGGCGAAACATTAAGGATGGAGGGGCTGCCGGAGGTGCCACTCTGCCGCCCGTCGCCCATGCAGGACAGATCCTCGATCCCCTGTGCGGCCAAGGCGTCGGGCGGGGTCATGTTCACGACCTCCGCCGAGCCGGGATAGCCAACCGGGCCGCAGCCCCGGATCACAAGAATGCTGTGGATACCGATTTCAAGGGATGGATCATTGATCCGGTCGTGGTAATCCTCCGGCCCCTCGAAGACAATGGCGCGGGCTTCATAGGCGTTTTCATCGCCGGGGTTGGAAAGATAGCGGCCGCGGAAACTGTCGTCGATGACGGACGTCTTCATCACCGCGCTGTCGAACAGATTGCCCGACAGAACCACGAAGCCGGCGTGTTGCATCATGGGTTGATCATAAGCTTTGATGACGTCGCGGTTGACGTAGGAGCTGGCTGCGTGGGCCGCATCCAGATTTTCACCCATGGTCTTGCCGGTTACGGTCATGGCGCCCTCATTCAATTTGCCAGCGCCCTTAAGCTCCAGCATCACCCGGGGCACGCCGCCGGCCTTGTGATAATCCTCGCCCAGATATTCGCCGGCCGGCTGCAGGTTGACCAACAGGGGAATGTCATGGCCGTAGGTCTGCCAATCCTCCAGGTTCAATTCCACCCCCATATGGCGGGAGATGGCGGCCAGATGGACCGGGCAGTTGGACGAACCGCCAATGGCCGAAGAGGTTACGATGGCGTTGATGAAGGCATCCCGGGTCATCACGTCCGAGGGCCTTAAATTCTCGTGCACCATATCGACGATCCGCAAACCGGTGCGGTAGGCCATCTGTCCCCGCTCCCGGTAGGGTCCCGGAATGGCGGCGGAGCCGGTCAGGGTCATGCCCAGGGCCTCGGCCAGGGAATTCATGGAGGTGGCGGTGCCCATGGTATTGCAATGGCCAACGCTTTGCGCGGACGAGGCCACCAGTTCGACGAATTTATCGATATCGATTTCACCGGCGCTCAATTTCAGCCGCGCGTCCCAGACAATGGTGCCGGAGCCCGTGCGCTGGCCCTCGTGATGGCCGTTCAACATGGGGCCGCCCGGCAGGGCGATGGCGGGAATATTGACCGTCGCCGCGCCCATCAGCATGGCGGGGGTGGTCTTGTCGCAGCCCGTGGTCAGCACCACGCCATCAATGGGATAGCCGTGCAGCACCTCGACCAGGGAGAGATATTGCAGATTGCGGTCCAGGGCCGCCGTGGGGCGTTTGCCGGTCTCCTGTATGGGATGCACCGGAAATTCGATCGGTACGCCGCCCGCATCGCGAATTCCGGCCGTGACCCGTTTGGCCAATTCGATATGGTGGCGGTTACAGGGGGCAAGATCACTACCCGTCTGGGCGATGCCGATGATCGGCCGGCCCGAACGCAGCTCTTCGGGCGTCAGGCCGAAGTTAAGATAACGCTCCAGATACAGCGCCGACATTTCCTGATGGTCCGGATCGTTGAACCAGCGCTGGCTGCGCAATTTCGTTTTTGATTTGTCCGCTGACATGGCCGCTCTCCCTGTTTTTCGACGTGATACAACACGCGGCACCGCTTATAGCAGATTAGCCGCGACACGCTCCAGGTTATAGCGGTCGGAAATTTTGCAGTTATTTTACAGGCCCAGGTATTGGTCCCGGATTTCCTCGTTTTCCTGCAACTCATCGATGGTGCCGCCGAAACGGACCTGGCCTTTTTCCAGAATATAGGCGCGGTCGCTGAGCCCCGTGGCGAATTTGGCGTTCTGTTCACACAGCAGGATCGTCATGCCTTCTTCCTTCAGGCGGGCGATTTGATTACTAAGATCGCGGACCACCAGGGGTGCGAGGCCTTCCGAAGGTTCGTCGAGAAGCAATAGATCGGGATTGCCCATGAGCGTGCGCCCCACGGTGAGCATTTGCTGTTCGCCACCGCTCAAATACCCGCCCTTGCGGTCGCTCAACCCTTCCAGGATGGGGAAAATTTCGTGTACCCGGTCGATGGTCCATTCCTTGCCGCCATTGGCGCCATTGGCGGCGGGCTTGCGGCCGGTTTCCAGGTTCTCGCGCACCGATAGATCGGAGAATATGCGGCGTTCTTCCGGTACGAAGCCAACCCCCATCTTGGCCACGCGGAAGGAGGCCCGGCCGGTAATATCATTGCCTTTATAAACCACACTGCCCTTTGTCGGCGCTGTCAGCCCCATGATGGAGCGCAGGGTGGTGGTCTTGCCGACGCCGTTGCGGCCCAGCAGGGCGACACATTCACCTTCGTCCACGTTGATGGAAATGCCGAACAAAATCTGGCTCAAACCATAGGAGGTGTAGATATCGTTGACTTCCAGGATCATGCCGCTTCTCCCAGGTAGATGCGTTGCACGTCCGGATCGTTCTTGACGTCCTCTGGCGCGCCCTCGGCCAGAACCGCGCCCTGATGCAGCACGGTGATTTTCTCGGCCACGGAAAACACCACGTCCATGTCATGCTCCGTGAACAGCAGCGTCAGACCCCGTTCCCGCGAGATCCGCGCGATCAATTCAATACTATTGGTGGTTTCCTGGGGCGACATCCCGGCGGTGGGTTCGTCCAGCAACAGAATTTCCGGGTCACTGGCCAGGGTGATGCCCAATTCCAGTTGTTTTTGATAGCCATAAGATAAAGTGCCCGACGTGGATTTCGCCTGATCCACCAGGCCGACATCTTCCAGCAAGGCGAATGTCGCTTCCTGCACCATGGTCTTCGCCGGTGTCAGGAAATTGAGGGTCTTGCGGGTATGGGAGAGCACTGCCACCTGGACGTTTTCAAAAACCGTAAGGCGGGGGAATATATTCGTTCGCTGAAAGGACCGCCCCATGCCAAGCTGGCAAATGGTGTGGGGCGCCTTGCCGGTAATATCCTGATCGTGGAAAAAAATCTTGCCCATGGTCGGTGTCAAATGGCCGGTGATCAGGTTGAACAGGGTCGATTTACCGGCGCCGTTGGGGCCGATGATACAGGCCATCTGGCCCTTTTCCACATTCAAGGAAACATTGTTCGTGGCGATAAAGCCACCGAACGACATGGTAACGTTTTCAACGCGAAGCAACATTTTCTAAAACTCCCTGAGACGCGCGGTATATGGCCAAAACTGTTTATTCGGCCGCTTCCTGGGCGGCGTCCTTTACAACCTCGATACCGCCACTGAAGGCCTGCCGGGTATCCGGTTCGAACAGACAATAGAAACTATAGACGGCCCACAAAAACACCAACAACAGACCCGACAAAGGCGTTTCCAGGTAGATATGCAGGGCGAGCGACAAAACAGTGAAGGCCAATAACAGCCAACGATGCATCGCCTGAAAGGATTGAATGCCGCGCAGCAGCCACCACAGAATGGCCGCGCCAACGACGAGTTGCAGGATGGTCCGGGGCAGGATGCCCCAGGTGATCAGCGACAACAGCTCAAAATCCCAATCTTCCGAGATCCACCACGAATCCGGTGTCTGTAAAATCGAGAAAAATACCGTGAAACTCACCGCGCCGCCAAAGAAATACCAGGATTTTCGGCTGAACTGGGCCATCAATTTGGCCATGCGCGTTGCCATGTCATCGGCCGCATTCTCGTCGCGTTCCTGAATAAAGCCGACAATTCCACCAGGCAGCGCAAACAGGATCAGCACGAGTGTGCCGCCCAGGAACAGTTGCCAGATTTCCGGATAGTTCTGGGTGATATCCGCATCCATGGTCAGCAGTAGAAAAGCGCCGACGACGGGCCCGAAAAAGGTGTAAACGCCGCCCAAAAGGCTCATCAGCAGCACCTGGGTCGATTGGGTCCAATGGGCCAGATCGGGGTAGACGCTGCGCTCGTTGATCATGATCAAGGCGCCGGCGAGAGCGGAGAAGGCGCCGGCGATCATGAAGGCATAGAGCTTGTGGCGCTGGACATTGATGCCCACGAAATCGGCCCTCACCTCGTTCTCCCGGATCGCCGTCAAGGTCTTGCCGAACGGCGAATTGACGATCCGCCAGAGCAGATAGATCGACACCATGCAAATCACCAGCACGAATTTGTAATAACTGACAAAGGTCGGGTCCTTAATCCATTCCGGGACCGGAATCCCAATCAAACCGTTATCGCCGCCCGTGAAATCATACCATTTGAAGGCGATAAGGTAGACGATATGGCCGAAGGCCAGGGTCAGAATGGCGAAATAGATGTGGGTCCGGCGGATACAGAAATAACCGATCACCAGGGCGGCAAGGGCGCCGCCGATGGGCGCGGCGACCAAGGCGACGTAGAAATTCATCCAGACCAGATATTTCAACAATAATCCGGCGGTATAGCCGCCGATGCCCAAATAAGCCGCCTGACCGAACGAGATCAAACCGCCATAACCCATGAGCAGATTAAAGGCGACGGCGAATAGGGACCAGATGAACGCTTCCGTGAGGAAGATGATCCAGAAATCCGCCCACTCCATATAAATGATCAGTTCCGGCGTCCAGAAAAACAGCACCAATGCCACCAGGAAACCCCAGAGCACGGGATCCCGAAATGCGCTCTGGCCCTTGCCAACCGCTCCCGCGGTATCTTGTAAACTATCTTGCGAAGTCGCCACGCCAGCTCTCCTAATCTTGCCTACTCATGCCGCCATCAATCCGCGGGGACTAATGACCACCTTCAACCTTTTTACCCAACAGGCCCTGCGGCCGGGCCACCAGGACCACGGCCATGAGAACATAGATGAATACGGATTCGAGTTCCGGCACCCAAAGAATGCCGAAAGACTTCAACTCGCCATAGATCAGCGCGCCCAAGGCGGTACCGGCCATGGAGCCGAGGCCGCCCAAGACCACGACCAGGAAAACCTCGATGATGACGTCGAAATCCATGCCCGGATACAGCGCCCCCATGGGCGCCAGGACAGCGCCGCCCAAACCACCCAAAAAGGCGCCGATGGCAAAGACCCCGGTGTAAAGTAGCCGTACATTGACGCCGAGGGCGCCGATCATTTCCCGGTCCTGGGTCGCCGCCCGCACCGTGCGCCCCACATTGGTGCGGTTGAGGAACAAATACAGCCCCAGGACGGTCAAAAAGCCGGCGGGCAGGAGCACGAATATCTGGTAGCTGGGGAACAAGCTGCCGGCAATTGTAACCGTACCTTCGAAACCTTCCGGCCGCGCCACCGATAAATTTTCGGCCCCATAGAGGATCTTCACCAGATCGCCGAATATTAAGACCATCGCGTAGGTCAGCAAGAGCTGGTAAAGCGGATCAGCCTTGTAGATCGGCCGCAGAAAGACAACCTCCATGACCACGCCCAAAATGACGACGACCATGGGGGCGATAAATAGCGCCGGCCAGAAATCTCCAGCGGTAAATCCGACATAGGTAAAGACAAAAAATGCGCCGTACATATAAAAGGAGCCGTGCGCGAAATTCAAAATACCCAGCACGCCAAACACCAGTGACAGGCCAGACGCCACCAGATAAATGCCGGCGGCAATAAACAACCCGTTGACGAGTTGGACGAAAAACACATTGGTGAAGAAATCGACCATACCGGTACTCCGTGACGTAGGGCCCTTGGAAAACCGTGCCAGGGGCAACCATGGATGTTGAACAATCTACTTAGTCGGATTGCTCAGATGGATATTACTTGGACAGCGGCACAAAGCGGCAAAAGATTCGTCAGGCCGAGAGGGCGAAGACCGGGACCCCGTGAATTTCACGCGACCCCGGTCACTCACTTTCGTAAAGCCAACACGGCTGTTAGGCCCGCATTTCGAAGCGAAACCCTAGCTGCCTTTCTTCTTGTACTCCATGCGCGCTTTTTCGACTTCCGCATCGGTGCGCAGGACTTCCAAGCCTTCCGCTCGGGTTACGTCCTTCAGACGTTTGAAGGGATACTTGGGGTGGGTGTAGGTAAAGCCGGCGTGATAGGCAAAGGTCGCCTGACCGTCGATCTTCCGAACCTCGATATCACCCAGAATGGTTGCAAATTTGGAACCACGCATGGCCTTCACAATGGCGTCTGAATCGGCACTACCCGCCTTGTTCATGGCCTCGGCCAGCATATAGGTGGAGACATAACCGATGATGTCACCGGACTTCGGAATATAACCGGCCCGCTTTTTGAACTCGGCGATGAACTTCTTGTTCTCCGCCTGTTTCACCGGGCTGGTGTCAAAGGCATAGAGGTAGGTCGCCATGACGCCGTCGGGCATTTCCTTGCCAAGTGGTTTCAGGATATCCAGATCGCCGCCACCGGTGGAGATGTACTGGATTTTATCGAAGAAGCCATAGGCGCTGGCCTGTTTGATGAAGGCAATCAAATCACCGCCCCAGAGCGAGGAGAAGACCGCGTCGGGTTTGGCGTTCAACATGGCCGTGATGTGCGCGGAATAATCACGCTCGCCCAGTTTTGGCCATAAATCGCCCAACTTTTCCACACCCTGCTTCTTGACCCGCAGGAAATCCCAGAAGTCGGCGTTCACACGGTGGCCCCATTCGTAGTCAGGGCCGATGAAGTAGTATTTCTTCCAATCCTGCCTGGACGCGGCAAGCGCGGCCGTGCGGCCAATCACGGTGGAGTTGGTGTTGGTGCGGATCACATAATTGTGGCCCTGTTCGCCGGTCAACGCCGCCGTCTGGGCAATCGTGTCCACGAACAATACCTTCATTTCCTTGGCCACCTGGCTGACGGCCAGGGCGATGCCGGAGGAAATGACGCCCATGACAAAATCGACTTTGTCGCGGGTCACAAGGCGGCGAAATTCCTTCACCGCGATGCCGGGTTTTAGTTTGTTGTCCCGGGTCACGAACTTAATCTTGCGTCCCCCCAGGACGCCGCCGGCGGCATTGATTTCTTCCGCCGCAATTTGATGGCCAATAACCGTGCCCTTGGTGTAAACGGCCGCCAGGCCGGACAGGGCATACAAAAGACCGATCTTGACGGGTTTCTTTTTCGCCGCCATGGCCGGTGTCGCCATCAACGCCAGCGCAATTGCCGGTACAAGTATTTTGGAAAATGTCCTTCTACGCATATCTACCTCCCTAAGGCATGTTTGTGTGACGCGTTCTCTGTTGTTTATTTGGAGTTACGTTTCACATTCAGTGCGCAAGCCTAGACGCAATAACAGTTTCAAACAATATGGAAATTGCGATAATGAAATACGATCAGCAATAATTGATCTTCCGGGCGGAGATGTTTAACTAGCGTCGTCTTCCGCAGCCTCGCGCTGTGCCCGTTTTTTCTCCACCAGCTTAGTGCCGATGATGGAGATTTCGTACAACAATAAAATCGGAATTCCGAGGCCGATCTGGCTGATGATGTCTGGCGGCGTCAGCAGGGCGGCGGCGGCAAAGGTGATAACCACGGCATATTTACGTTTTTCCGCCAGGCCCTTGGACGAGACCATGCCGGCCCGGGCCATGAGCATCAGGACCACGGGAAGCTGAAAGGACAGCCCAAAGGCAAAGATCAGCTTCATCACCAGGGAAAGGTATTCATTGACCTTGGGCTCCATCACGATGGCCAGGGTGCCGGCCCCGCCCGCGCTCTCGAAGCTCATGAAAAATTGCCAAGCCAAGGGAAAAATCAAATAATAGACCAGCGATGCGCCCATCAGGAACAACACTGGCGTGGCCATCAAAAAGGGCAGAAAGGCGTGGCGTTCGTGTTTGTAAAGCCCGGGCGCGATAAAGGCCCACATTTGCCCGGCGACAATGGGGAAAGTCAGGCAGACAGAGCCAAAAAAGGCAATTTTCAGATAAGTAAAAAAGGCTTCATGCAGGCCGGTATAGATCAACCGCCGGCCCGGCTGCCCCTCCATCAAATCCGCCAGGGGCTGGACCAGAAAGGTGTACATTTCTTCCGCCACGATGTAGCAGAGCACGAACCCGACCACCAAGGCGCCGATGGACCACAACAGACGGTTGCGCAGCTCGATCAGATGCTGGATCAGAGGCATCTTCTCGCCTTCGGCCCCGTCCTCCGCGCCGTCTTCCTGTTCCGCCTGGGTCAATTCCAAAGGATCCTGAGACACGTTTTAGGAATCCGTGACTTTGGCTTTAGGCTCGCTCGTCGAGCTACTGTCTTGATCTTCAGCAACCATATCGGCCTGGTATTGCGCCATCTCTTCGTCAGAGGCATCAATGTCATCGTCCGGATCGTCGGCCGGGTTGTCGTCTGGCGGCCATTTTTGCGGCGTCGGCGGCGGCGGCGTGGAGGTGTTCATGTTCGATGACGACATGTCGTCCAGCATATTATTGCTGTCGAAATCGCTGATGCTATTGGCGGAATTACGCAGTTCATCGAGCTCGGTCTCGGCAATCATATCGCTGACGCTGTTCTGAAAATCCCGAGTCATGGCGCGGGCCTTGCCAATCCATTGGCCAATGGTGCGCAGAGTGCGCGGCAATTCCTTGGGTCCGATGACCACGATCGCCACAACGGCGATCATAAACATTTCGCTCCAACCTATGTCCAGCATGGCGCCCTATCCCCGCCCGGGTTGGTGAAACCGCGGCGGCGGAGGTTCTAGCTTTTTGCCGTCTCGTCCTTGGCAACGCTGGCCTGGACGGTTTGGGCATCGTCACCGCCAACGCTCTCCTGCGGCTTGGCGGCAACTGTGGGTTCCTCGGCCATGCCGGCCTTAAAGCTTTTAATGCCCTTGGCCATGTCGCCCATCAGGGCCGAGAGTTTGCCACGGCCGAATAGCAGCACGACCAAAAGGACCACGATGGCGATCTGCCAAAAACTCAAACCCATGAGATAAACTCCATTCGCTCGTTAGCCCTATGCAGGGTTGCAAGGTTGTAACGTTGTCGGGGCGCCAGTTCGCGCACCCCACATTTGCCGGCAATATGGCAGAAGCCATGCCAGGACGCAATGTACCTCAAATATGGGACGAAAAGGCCGAAATACTATCCCTGCAGGTCGATGATTTCCGCCGACGAGCCGGCGGTTTCAACGGCCTCGGCGTCGTCTTCGGGCAATATGGCCTGGCTGCCGTCGTCGCCCTCTTCCAAGGGGTCTTCGGGCTCACGGTGGGACAGAGGCAATAGATCCGTGCGCGCCTGGCCTTCCAACAGACCAGCCGCCTTCAATTCGTCCAGACCCGGCAGATCCTTTACGTTCTGGAACCCGAAATGCTCCAAAAATCCCTCCGTGGTGCCGTAAGTCACCGGCCGTCCAGGCGTCCGGCGGCGGCCCCGTATGCGTACCCAGCCCAACTCCATCAACAAATCCAACGTCCCCTTGGAAAGGCTGACGCCGCGCACGTCTTCGATCTCGGCCCGCGTGACGGGCTGGTGATAGGCGGTGATGGCGAGCGTTTCCAGCGCCGCGCGGGACAATTTACGGGTCTGCTGGCGATGCTCTTGCAACAGAAAATGCAAGTCAGGCGCCGTGCGCAGGGCCCATTTGCCCGCGACCTGCATCAGATTGACACCCCGGTTGGCATAGTTCGCCGATAGCTGTTCCAGCAATACCGGCACATCCGCGCCATCGGGCAAACGGGCGGTCAGGCTGGCCACGTCCAAGGGTTCGGTCGCGGCGAACAACAACGCCTCGACCATGCGCAGATATCCCGCTTCCTCTTCCATTTCCGGGCCGTCCTGGGCAGTCTCATCAACACTTTCAGCGGTTCCCGTGTCGGCGGTCATGATCCCTCGACCTCCTTGATATAGAGCGGGCCGAACGTCTGGCCCTGGCGCAGATGCAACCGTCCCTGCTTGGCCAATTCCAATGATGCGGTGAAGGTGGAGGCCAAGGCCGACCGCAATGCCATGCCAGCCCGCAATTCAGCCGGCAAAAACGCCTCCAGGCTGGCCCAATCAGGCATCTCGCCCAAGACCGAGATCAACCGGCGCAAGGCCTCCTCAACGGAAAGAATGGCCGGCGGGCGCGGCGTAATGGAGGTCACCACGGAACGGTCAACCTGGCTCACATAGGCCATCAACAGATCATAAACACTGCATTCGTATCGGGACTTGCGGATAACGGTAATGCCTTCGGGTTCGCCGCGTGGAAAAACATCCACGCCCAGGCGTTCCCGCTGCATCAGGATATCCGCCGCCTCGCGCATGGCTTCCAGGCGCTGCAATTGGTGTTGCAGGCGGGCCGCCAGTTCCGCGCCGGTGGGTTCCTCGTCACCGGGTTGCGCGGGCAACAACAGGCGCGATTTCAAATAGGCCAGCCAGGCCGCCATGACCAGATAATCCGCCGCCACTTCCAACCGCATGCGATGGGCTTGCGCAATAAAGGTCAGATATTGTTCCGCCAGCGCCAAAATGGAAATCCCGGTCAGATCCAGTTTTTGCTGCCGGGCCAGGGTCAACAAGACATCCAACGGACCTTCGTAACCATCCAGGGTGACCTGAAAACCGGTCTCCCGCCCTCTGGCCTGATCAACGTTCGGCGGCGGCCCTTCAAAGGCATCGCCCCCCTGCGGTTCCGCAGTGGTGTTATTGGCGGCTTTGTTGGCGGTGTCGTTCTGGTTCATCACCTGATTATACCCGATACAGACGTCTGGCCCAAGCCGATAAACGCAATATCTTGTGGGTAACTTCTTCCAAATCGCAAAATAGGCCTAGGTCAACGCCTCCAATTCTTTGAGGATTTCCACCCGCGACGCCGGTTGCGCTGTTTGCCGCCACGCCAACGCACGCTGCCAGCGGCCTTGTGCCTGGGTGGAGAGAGGCGGGCATGACACGGCGACGGATTGCATTTCCGCCAGGATGCCATTGCAATGCAAGGCGACGTCACAGCCTGCCGCCAGGGCCGCCGCCGCACGCTGCCCGATCTCTCCGCCCAAGGCTTGCATGGACAAATCGTCCGTGAAGAGCAGCCCATGGAAGCCGATCCGCTCCCGGATAATTTCGCCGATGATCCGCTTTGACAAAGTTGCCGGATGATCGGGATCCAGCTCGGGAAACAGCACATGCGCCGTCATGCCGAGAGGTAAATCCGCAAGTGCCATGAATGGTTGAAAATCCCGATCGGCCAGTTCCCCTTGGCTCGCCCTCACGATGGGCAGTTCCAGGTGGCTATCCACCGTGGCGCGGCCGTGACCGGGCATGTGCTTGATCACCGGCAGGCCGCCGCCCCGCCGCAAGCCGTCCGCCTGGGCCCGGCCCAATAGGGCAACAATACCGGGGTCGGCGGAAAAGGCCCGGTTGCCGATCACTTGATGGCCGGCGGGGTCGTTGACATCAAGGCAGGGCACGCAGTTCACATCGACGCCCACGTCGGCCAATTCCAGGGCCATGAGCTGGGCATTCAAGGCCACCGCAAGGGCGGCCTCGTGGGGAGGCAGCCGGCCCAAATCGGCGGGCGCCGGGACTTTGCGCCAGGGCGGACTGGGCAGTCTTTGCACGCGCCCTCCCTCGTGGTCCATCAGAACCGGGGCGTCGGCACGGCCCACGGCGTGGCGCAAATCACCGGTCAACCGGCGGATTTGTTCCGGTGTCCGGCAATTGCGCGCGAACAGTATGAAACCAAGGGGATCGCAATCACGAAAAAACGCCGCTTCGCCGGGCTGTAGTGTCTCGCCGGCGCAACCAAAAACCGCAGCCAGGGGATCGGTCATGGCATCAGACTACTTTTTTGGCCGGACAATGATGCAACCCTGACCTTTCGCCTTCAATTTGCCGCAGATGGCGCCGGCCTCGCCAGCGGTTTTGAAATTTCCCGCCTGAACACGGAAAAAAATGCCCCGCGTGCCCAGATCGACCCGTTCCGTATGGGGGGTCAGGGACCCGATAATGGCGCCATGGGCCTTCCGCATTTTAGCCCAGGACGCAGCCGCGTTGGCCGCGCTGCGATGGGCGGCGATCTGGATCCGGAAAGCTGATTTCAAGGCTTTTTCGGGCGCGGCCTTGGCGGCCGGCGGTTGCACGGTTGGGGTTTGAGCGGTTGGCGCTTTCACCACCGGCGCTTTCACCACCGGCGCTTTCGTTGCCGCCGGTTTCGCAATGGCGGCCTTTTCCGGGACAGATTTTACCGGGACAGCCGTCTTGGCGGTTTCCGTGACAGTTTGTGCCACGTCCTTGGTTTTGGGCAACGGGGCATCGCCGCGTTCCTGGGTCCTGCCGGCATCAGCCGGCTTGCCGGCGGGTAACAGGCTCTCCACCTTGGGGGCGGCGGGAGCGGATTTTTCAACGGTGTCCGGTTTTGGCACCGCCGCCAATTTCGGCGGCTTGGGGGTAATGGCGGGCGGCGCCGTATGCTCGCGCACCTTTTCAACCTTGGCCTCGGTTTTAGCCTTAATTTTTGTCTGTACAGCCGCTTTTTTAGCGGTTTTATCAGCGGTTTCCGTGATTTTTTCGGGTTCCGCCTCCGGTTTCGCGATGACGGGCGCGGCGGGCGCTGGTTTTTCAGCTGCTTCGGTTTCGGCGGCCTTGACGATGGGTTCTTCGGGCGCTGGCGCCAATTTTTCAGCCACGGGGGCCTGCGCCTTCGGCGTGATCCGCTCAAACACCAGCTTGTCCTGGTTGGGGATCTTCAGACCGCCGGGATCTTCGGGTTTTTCCTTGACCGGGCCGGGATCGGCCTTGATCAAGGGGATCTCCACCATTGTGGATGATTGCAGGTCCGCCCGCTGCAAGGCATACCAAGCGGCAACGGCGAACAGCCCCGACATGGCCAACGCGGCGACAATGCCGCCCATCCGGCCCCAATGGCGCAAGGTCTCGCCAACCACCCCCCCATTTTCCTCTTCCGGCCCACTCTCGTCCGGCTCAGCAGCAGACATGGGGTCCCTTCCCTGGTCAATTATTCACCGGTCACTTATTTATCGCGGCCGCAAATACATGGCTTCTACATGGTTTCAGCCGGTTCCACGCCAATGATGGCCAAACCCGATGCCAGCACAAACGCCACGCCCTTTATCAGGGCCAACCGCGCCTGGGTGGTAGGCTGATCCGCAGCCATGATAAAGCGCAGGTTCGGTTCCGCGTTACCTTTGTTCCATAGCGCATGAAAAGAAGACGCTAACTCATTCAAATAAAACGCAATTCGGTGCGGCTCCCGGGCCTGTGCCGCAGCCTCCACGGCGCGGGGCCAAGCGGCCATTTGCTTGATCAGGTCGATTTCCGCCGAATCAGTCAGGCGCGCCAGATCGGCCCCGGCCAGATTTTCCGGCTCGACGGCCAGTTCGGGTAATTCGTCCGCCACCCGGCGCAACACGGAACAGATGCGGGCGTGGGCGTATTGCACATAAAACACCGGATTATCCTTGGACTGCTCCCTGGCCGCATCGAAATCAAAATCCAGCGGCGCGTCGTTCTTGCGCGTCAGCATCATGAAGCGCACCACGTCCCGGCCCACTTCCTCGACCAATTCCCGCAAGGTGACGAAATTGCCCGCCCGTTTGGACATCACCACGACCTCGCCGCCGCGCAACAACCGCACCATCTGGCACAGGCGTACATCCAGGCTGCCCTGATCATCGCTCAAGGCTTTGACGACCGCCTTCAGACGTTTGACATAGCCGCCATGATCGGCGCCCAAAACATCGACCATCTGCAGATAACCGCGCTGCAACTTGTCGTGATGATAGGCCACGTCGGCGGCGAAATAAGTCCAGGCGCCGTCCGACTTTTTCAGCGGCCGGTCCACGTCATCGCCGAACTCACTGGCCTTGAACAGGGTTTGCGGCCTTGGCTCCCAGTCCTCGGGCGTCTTGCCTTTTGGTGGTTCCAACACGCCGGTGTAGATCAAACCCTTGCCGGCCAGACTGTCTACGCCGCTGGTAATCCCGCCTTCGTTATGCAGTCCCTCTTCGGAAAAAAACACATCCTGTTCGATGCCAAGGCTGGCCAAATCCGCGCGCACCAGGTCCATCATGGCATCCACCGAGAAACTCCGGAATTCGGCCAGCCACTCGGTCTCGGCCCTATTCAACCAATCGTCACCATCGCGGGCGGCGATGGCCTGGCCCACGGGGATCAGGTAGTCGCCCGGATATAGACCTTCGGGCATGGCGCCGATATCCTCGCCCAGGGCCTCGCGATAGCGCAGGTGCACGGAGCGCGCCAGTTCATCCACCTGGGAGCCGGCATCGTTGATGTAATATTCCTTGCAAACATCATAGCCGACCTTGCTCAGCAAATTCGCCAGGACGTCGCCGTAGACCGCGCCGCGCACGTGACCCACATGCAGGGGCCCCGTGGGATTGGCCGAGACATATTCCACATTGATCTTGGCGCCATTGGCCTGGGTGGAATCTCCATAGCCGGGCCCGGCGGCGAGCACATCGCCCAGGCGGGCGCGCCAAAAATCATCGGAAAGCCGCAGGTTGATAAAGCCCGGTCCGGCGATGTCAGCCGCCGTTACGTGCTCCAGCCCGGCCAGGCGTTCGGCCAGGGGGGCGGCGATATCGCGCGGCTTCATTCCAGCCTGCTTGGTCAGGACCAGGGCGGCGTTGGTGGCGACATCGCCATGCGATGGATCGCGCGGCGCTTCCACCGCCAGATTGGCGAAATCCATGTTGCTGGGCACAATGCCGGCGTCAGCCAGGGCGCCGACAGAGGCAATGATTTGTTCGCGGATATAGGCGTAAGGGTCCATGTTCCGGGATCGGGTCCTTAAATCTGCTCGCCAAAATGGCGGCGGTGTTCTTCCAGTGCGAAACGGTCGGTCATGCCGGCGATAAAATCCGCCACCCGCCTGTGGGTATCAGGTTCATGGGCGCCACGGCTGCGCGGCAAATGTTCCGGTTGCGCCGTATACAACCCGAACAAATCGCTGACAACCCGGCGCGCCTTCTCGGTCATTTCGTTGACCCGTGGATGGCGGTACATCTGCGTGTATAAAAACGCTTTCAGCGCCTTTTGCGCCGCTGTCATGGACGGGGAAAAGGCGATCACGGGATGGGAAAGCGCGCGGATCTCCTCAACCCGCCCCGCCCCCGCCGCCCGTAACCGCTCCCGGCTTTCGCCAATAACATCGTCGACCATGGCGCCGATCAGGCGGCGCACGGTCTCATGCGCCAATTGTTCCCGCTCCAGATCCTTATAGCGCCCGCCAAGCTCCGCCAGCACGGGCGCCACCAGGGGCACCTGGGCCAGATCGCCAGGGGGAAACAATTCCGCCCGCAGGCCGTCATCAATATCATGATTATCATAGGCGATATCATCGGCCAGGGCGGCGACCTGGGCCTCCGGTCCGGCATGGGTCATCAATTCCAGATCGTGGCCGGCGATATATTCCGCCGTGGCGAGGGGCAGCGGATCATCGAGCACGGGGCCGTTATGCTTGACCGTGCCCTCCAAGGTTTCCCAGGTCAGGTTCAGGCCCGGAAAATCGGCATAGCGATGCTCCAGCAAGGTGATGACCCGCAAGGCCTGGGCGTTATGATCAAAGCCGCCATGGGGGGCCATGAGACCGTCCAGCACGTCCTCGCCCGCATGCCCGAACGGGGTGTGGCCCAGATCATGGGCCAGGGCCAGGGCCTCCGCCAGATCTTCGTTCAACCCCAGGGCCCGGCAGATGGAGCGGGCGATCTGCGCCACTTCCAACGAGTGGGTCAGCCGCGTGCGGTAGTGATCGCCCTCGTGATAGACGAAGACCTGGGTTTTATATTGCAGGCGGCGAAAAGCGGCGGAATGGATGATACGGTCCCGGTCCCTTTGGAACGCCGTGCGGGTCAGGCTTTCGGGCTCGGGGAACAACCGCCCCCGGCTCTTCTCCGGCCGGGATGCGAAGGGTGCGAGATGTTCCGAACTGGCCATGGCCGGCAACCTAAACCCAACGGCGGCGTCACGCCAGTGTGCCCGGCGGGGTTTCCACCTCCTGCAACAACCTAGGGAAACAATTGACATTTCGCCGTCTGATCTTACATTCAGTTAACTTTATGGGGATAAGGTCCAAGAATGGAAAACGTGACACTTACCGGGGACGCCGCCAAGCGCATCGCTTTTTTGATGCGGGAGGAAGGCAAGAACGCCAAGCTGCGCATTGAAGTGCAGGGCGGCGGCTGTTCGGGCTTCAGTTATGGCTTTCGCTTTGACACCGAAGTGCATGACGACGATCTGATCATCGAACTGGACGATGCGGTGGTGTTGATCGACGAGACCTCCCTGGAATTCCTGGCCGGCTCGAAGATCGATTATGTCGAGGATCTGATGGCGGCGGCGTTCAAGATCGAGAATCCCAACGCCTCCTCCGCCTGCGGCTGCGGAACTTCGTTCGCAATTTAATTTATAGCCCCTTCGGCACCCATGAAAATCGCCACCTGGAACGTGAATTCGATCAAGGCGCGGCTGCCCCGTGTTCTGGAATGGCTAGAAGCCGCGCAACCCGATGTGGCGCTTTTACAGGAATTGAAGGTCACCGACGAGGCGTTCCCCCGCGAACCCATCGAAGATCTTGGCTACAACATCGCCACCCATGGGCAAAAGACCTACAACGGTGTCGCCATCCTCTCGAAACGGCCCATTGAGGACGTCCAGCGCGGCCTGCCCGGCGACAATAGTGATGAACAGGCCCGCTATATCGAGGCGACCATCGATACGGTGCGCGTGGCCTCCATCTATCTGCCCAACGGCAACCCCACGGACAGCGAAAAATTTCCCTACAAGCTGGCCTGGATGGACCGCCTGATCGAACATGCACGCGGGCTGTTGCAGCTTGAAGAGGCCACCGTCCTAGGCGGCGATTACAACGTCATTCCCGAGGACCGGGATTGTTACGACCCGGCCGGTTTCGCCGCGGACGCTCTGTGCCGGCCCGAAAGCCGGGCGCGCTGGCGCGAATTACAGTATCTCGGCCTGACGGAGGCCTTCCGTGCCCGCCACCCGGATATAACCGCCTACTCTTATTGGGATTATCAGGCCGGGGCCTGGCAAAAAGACAACGGCGTGCGCATCGACCATCTGTTTTTAAGCCCGCAAGCCGCCGACCGCTTGGGCGACGTGGCGATCGACCGCACGCCAAGGGGCAAGGAGCGCCCCTCCGACCACACGCCCGTCTGGTGCGAGATTGAGGCAGCGGCCTAATTTCGGGATGATGGCATTGCAGGGTCGTAGCTGCTAGACTCGGTTCCGGTCCCACCCGGAGTAAACATGGCCAATAGCACGAGTTCACGGAAGCTTGCCGCCATCCTATTAGCGGACGTCGTCGGCTACAGCCGCATGATGGGTCGGAACGAAGAGGCCACCCTGGCGGAGTTGCGGGCCATCCGTACGGAGATCATCGATCCCGGCCTGGAACGGCGTAACGGCACCGTGGTCAAGACCATGGGCGACGGCCTGTTGATCGAATTCCCTTCCATTGTTGAAGCCGTGCGCAACGCCATCGAGGTTCAGGAGGCTGTCTATCAACGGTCCCTGAACCTGCCCGAGGAGCAACGCATCATATTCCGTATCGGCGTGAACCTGGGTGATGTCATCGTGGAAGACGGAGATATCTACGGCGACGGCGTCAATAT
The DNA here is from genome assembly GCA_029937535.1 of Alphaproteobacteria bacterium. Taxonomy (GTDB): domain Bacteria; phylum Pseudomonadota; class Alphaproteobacteria. The sequence continues at coordinate 16,339 of JAPYPT010000013.1, read as the reverse complement.
CGCCGCCCGTCTGGAGATGTTGGCGGCGCCGGGCGGCGTCTGTATATCGGATGATGCCCATAATCAGGTGCGTGACAAACTCGATGTGGAGTTCACCGACCTCGGCGCGCGGGAGGTCAAGAACATTTCCCGGGCGATCCGGGTCTGGGGTTGGCGAACCGACGGCGAGACGACTCCGACGGCCGAACCTGAAAAGACCCCGGCCAAGGTAGCGGTTTTGGGCGCCAGTCACGACAAACCCTCGATTGCGGTACTGCCGTTCGTCAATATGAGCCGCGATCCGGATCAGGATTTTTTCACCGACGGTATTACCGAAGATATCCTGACCGAATTGTCCCGGTTCCGCGATCTGGTGGTGATCTCCCGGACGACGTCCTTCGCCTTCAAGGGCAAGGACGTAAGCATTCCCGAGGTGGCCAAGGAACTGGACGTGCAATTCGTGGTCGAAGGCAGCGTGCGCAAGGCCGGCAACCGTATCCGCGTCACCGTGCAGTTGATCGATGCCGCCTCCGACCAGCATGTCTGGGCCGAGAAATATGACCGGGACCTGGAAGATATCTTCGATATCCAGGATGAATTGACCCAGGCCATTGTGTCCATACTGCCGGGCCGCGTGGAAGCCGCGACCCGCGTGCGGGTGGAGCGTAAACCGACGGAAAACATGGCGGCTTATGAATGTCTGTTAACCGGAAAACGCCTGCATCATCGCGGTACGCGGGAGGATAATGCCCGCGCCCAGGAAATGCTGGATCGGGCCATCGCGCTGGACCCGCAATACGCGCACGCACATGCCTGGAAGGCCTGCGTATTGGGACAAGCCTATGCCCTTGGCTTCGTGGAGGATATAGATGCGATCCTGTCGACGGGCCGAAAAGCGCTGGATACCGCCCTGGCGTTGGACGACAATTACAGCGACGTACATCGCATCTTATCGAGCCTGAACCTTGTGTTCGGGGATTTCGACAAGGCCAATTATCACCAGAATAGGGCACTGGAACTGAACCCCAACGACGATTTGATCGTTGTACAACAGGGCGAGCTTCTGACTTGGAAGGGTAAAGGAGAAGAGGGCGCCGAGTGGATTTTGAAGGCCATGCGTCTCAATCCCTATCACCCGGAGCGCTTTTGGGGGCATTTGGGCCGGGCTTATTTTGTCGCCCGAAACTATGAGGCGGCGATCGACGCTTTTCGGCACTGCAATGACCTGGATGTAGGTCAAAATGCCTGCCTCGCCGCGGCCCATGCCCAACTGGGCCATATGGACCGCGCCGAACGGCATAAGCAGTTAGTTGAGCAACAAGATCCCGAATTCTCAATCGAGAAACATTTGTCCACGCTGCACTACATCGAAGAGCCTGCCGAGGATCACCACCGCCAGGCTCTGCTGAAAGCCGGCCTGCCGGCCTGATCAGGCGGCCGCCTGGGGCAGACGCAGACGAAAATCGTTTTCGCCCGATAGGTCTCTCCCGCGCAGTAAAAACAGCGAATGTTCGGCCAGGGTAACGCCGCCTCTGGCGCGGTTCATCTCGGCGGCCACATCCCGGTCGAAGACGGACGAGGTGGGCATCAGACGCAGGGTCATGCCGCGCCTGGGCTTTGACGAGGTATTGATCTCGGAGCCATGCGCCAGGAAAACATCGTGAAAGGACATCTGGCCGGCTTCCAGGATCAGATCCTCCGCCTGGCCCTCGTCGTATTCCTCCGGACGCAATTCCTGTTGCAGGGTGTAGTTCGGATCGTTTTTCTGTTCGTGCGCCATCAGGCGCTTGTCCTTGTGGGAACCGGGGATAATCCGCAGACAGCCGTTTTCCACCGTTGCCGCGTCCACGGCGATCCAGACCGTGGTGGTCGCCATGGGGCGGATCGGCCAGTATTCTCCGTCCTGATGAAACGGCGTCTTCTTGCCATTCACCGCCGGCTTGGCGAAGAAGCTCATGTTCCATAGGGCGATATCGGGGCCAATCAACTGTTCCGCCATGTCCAGAATTTCATTGTCACGGGCGTAATTCAAAAACGCCGTGTCATGGGACAGCAGGGCCGGGCAATTGTCCCTGAAATCGGGATGGCGCGCCAGCAGGCGGTCATGATCCCGGCGGATCGCCGCCAGCGTTTCCGCGCTCAGACGGTAGTCGGGAACGACATAACCTTTTTCATGGTATTCGGCGATCTGTGCGGCGGTCAGCATGACGGCTCCCATTCTCCCAAACTGGAAGGGGCCGGCCCATGGTCTGGACCGGCCCGCTAGATATTGAATACGGCGCTACAAATCCGCGTAGCGCTTCAAATGATGGTCCTTGTTGCCGAACATGGTGTCGATCATGGTCAGGCGTTTGAAATAGTGGCCCACGTGCAATTCATCCGTCATGCCCATGCCGCCGTGCAGCTGCACGGATTGCTGGCCCACGTAGCGGCCGGAATTGCCGATCTGCACCTTGGCGGCGGAGACGGCCTTTTCCCGCTCGACCTTGTCTTCCTCGGCGATCTTCAGATTGACCATGTAGCACATGGAGCGGGCCTGTTCGCATTCCATGAACATGTCCACCATGCGGTGCTGGAGGACCTGAAACTTCGACAGGGGCACGCCGAACTGCACACGGGTTTTCAGGTATTCGTTGGTGGTTTCCTGCAACACGTCCATGCAGCCCACGGCCTCGGCACAGATGGCGGCGATGGCCTGGCCGACCACCTCGTCCATCAGGGCGGCACCGCCGCCGACCTGGCCCAAAACAGCATCGGCGCCGACCGTGACGCCGTCCATTTCAAGTTCGGAAGCACGCAGCCCGTCCACGGTGGGATAGTCACGTCGGCTCAAACCGGCGCAATTGTTGTCGACGAGGAACAGCGTGATGCCACTCCTGTCCCGGCTGCCGCCGGAGGTGCGGGCGGAGACGATGATCTTGTCCGCCGACGCGGCGTGGAAAACCACGCCCTTGTGGCCGCTCAAGATATAACCATCGCCGCTGGCTTCCGCCTTGAATTCAACGTCCGTGAGATCGAAGCGGGACTGCCGCTCAGCGTAGGCAAAGGCCAGTTTCAACTCGCCGGCCCCCAGCTTGGGCAGTAATTCGGTTTTTTGCGCCGTGCTGCCGCCCGCCATGAGGAAGCCGCCGCCGATCACGATGGAGGTCATGTAGGGTTCCACTACAAGGCCGCGGCCGAATTCCTCCATCAACACCATGGTGTCAACGGGACCGCCGCCGATGCCGCCGAAATCTTCCGGCAAGGACAGGGCCAGCCAGCCCAAGTCCGCCATCTTGGCCCAATTTTTTTCGCTATAACCGGTGTCGGAGGCGACCAGTTTACGCCGTGTCTCCAGCTGGTATTCGTCGCGTACAAAGCGCTGCACGCTGTCCTTCAGCATTTGCTGTTCTTCGCTGAGGGAAAAATCCATGACGCTCTCCTACCAAAAGTTTCTAATACTGGATTAACACGATCCAGCGCCGCCGCAAAGCACCTACATACCCAGTACGGCCTTGGACAGAATATTGCGTTGAATTTCGTTCGATCCGGCGTAAATCGCGGTCTTGCGGTAATTGAAATATTGCGGCGCGGCGGGCGCGGCATAATCAGGACCCACGAAAGGTTCGTTATAGCCATGCACCAGGGCATCGGGGATGAAGGGATTGCCGTAGTAGGCCACCGCCCGCAGGGTCAATTCGGACGCCAATTGCTGTAAATCCGTGCCGAGGATTTTTAGATACGATGCCTCGGCGCCCGGTTCCGCCTTACCCAAGGTCCGCAGCTCCAGGGCATCATAGGTGCGCAATTGAACTTCGCAGTCGGCCAGTTTGGCCGCGAAGCCAGGGTCTTTGCACAGGGCCTCGCCACCGGCGAGCTCTTGTTCGGCAATACCGCGCAGACGGCGCAATTGCTGCTTCAGGCCGCCCGTCAAACTATTGGAGCGTTCGAACAGCAACAGGAACTTGGCGTAGGTCCAGCCCTTGTTCTCTTCCCCGATCAGATTTTCCGCCGGCACCCGGACATCCGTGAAAAACACGCTATTAACCTCGTGGGAGCCATCGATTGTAATAATTGGCGTCACCTCGATGCCCGGGCTTTTCATATCGATGAGCAGGAATGAAATGCCTTCCTGGGGCTTGCCCTCGCCCGATGTGCGGACCAGACAGAAGATCCAATCGGCGTATTGCGCCAATGTGGTCCAGGTCTTGGTACCGTTGACCACATAGTGATCGCCGTCACGCACCGCCTTGGTCTGCAGCGAGGCGAGATCAGAGCCGGAGCCGGGCTCCGAATAGCCCTGACACCACCACACGCTGCTATCCAGAATATCGGGCAGGAAGCGTTGTTTTTGCTCATCATTGCCAAAGGTGAAGATGACCGGCGCCACCATGCGCACGCCAAAGGGAATGACAGAGGGGCAGTTGCCTTCCACCTGTTCGTTCTGAAACAGGTAATGCTGGGTCGAATTCCATGCCACGCCGCCCAGTTCGACCGGCCAATGGGGCGCGAACCAACCCCGTTCGTTTAATTTTTTTTGCCAGAATACAAAATCATCCTTGCCCAGATGCAACCCGCGTTGGACCTTTTCCCGCAATTCCACGGGCAGATTGTCGTTGATGAACTGGCGCACTTCGTCCCGGAAGACCAGGTCCTCTTCGCGAAATTGCATATCCATGGGGCAGGCTCCTGAGACAAATTTCGGTCAGGCCTTTTTACACGAAATTTTCTACCGGCCATCCGGTATTTAAAGTTGATCCGATGCCGATCGCAAAAATCCGGCGGAAATAAATTTTAGAGTGTGCCGTCGAGCAATTGACGCGCTTTCGCCGCCAGGTCGGCCTTGGTAAATGGTTTCACCAATAACTGCACGTCATCATCCAATCGGCCATAGTGGATCATTGCATCCTTGGTATAGCCCGAGATGTACAAGACCTTGAGGCCGGGCAACAGGCTCGACGCCTTGTCCGCCAATTCCCGGCCATCCATGCCCCCCGGCAAGATCACATCGGCGACCAGCAAATCGACCTTTCCGTTTCGCCGAAATTGTTCCAATGCGGCTTCGCCGGTGCCGGCTTCACTCACGTCGTAACCCAGTTCGTCCAGGAAGCTGACGGTCACGGCGCGCACATCGGCATCATCCTCGATCACCATGACGCTTTCGCCGCGTGCCGCTGTATCAACGGCGACCCGCATGTTTTTCGTCTTCAGGGCGCCCGTGGCGGTGGCGGATCGCGGCAGATACAGATCAACCGTGGTCCCAACGCCGGGTTCGCTCTGAATGTTCAAATGGCCGTCTGATTGCTTGACGAAGCCGTAAATCATACTGAGACCAAGGCCGCTGCCCTTCCCCACCTCCTTGGTGGTGAAAAACGGCTCGAACGCCTGTTCGATAACCTCCGCCGACATACCGGTTCCAGTATCGCCAATTGCCAAATGTACATATTCACCCGGTTTTACGTTTTCCAGACTATCGGCAAACCCATCGTCAATGCGGGTATTCGAAATCCTGATGGTGAGGCGGCCCCCCAGAGGCATGGCATCACGGGCGTTGATCGACAGATTGAGGATGGCGTTTTCCAATTGTCCCGGATCGACCTTGCATTGCCAAAGATCAGCGCCCACCACCAACTCGACCTCTATGGTTTCACCCAGCGTGCGCGCCAGCAATTCGTGCATACTTTCGACCAACTGCTGAATACTGATGGAAACCGGTTGCAAGGGCTGTTTACGTGAAAAGGCTAAAAGGCGAGACGTCAAATCGGCGCCGCGTTGGGCGGCCGCGGCGGCGCGTGCCGCGAACGTAGCAATCTTGCCGTCCGGCTCGGTCCGCGCCTGTAAAAGCTCCAAATTGCCCATGATAACCGCCAGCAGGTTATTGAAATCATGGGCCACGCCGCCGGTTAGCTGGCCAATTGCTTCCATCTTTTGTGCTTGACGCAAATCTTCTCCAGTCTGCTTGATTTCGGTGATATCCGTGTGGATGCCGACCGTATAGCCGCCCGCCGTTTTTCGGACACCGCACAAGAGCCACCTGCCATCGCGCAATTCCTGTTCGAACGATCCATGCCCGGTTTTTTGCTGCATCAGCCGCAGCTTCACCCAATCCTCGACATTTTCGGCGGCCGTTGTGATAGCGCCGCGTTCGAAGGCAACGCGCGCGAGATCTTCCAAACTGACGCCCGGAACCAAGGTATCCGTAATCTGCGGGTAGAAGGCTTTGAACGCGTCGTTGCACATGACGAATTTGTCGTCTTGATCGTACAAAATGAACCCTTCCGGGATACTCTCAATGGCGCTCGAAAGGTACGATTGAGCAACGCTCAGCGCGGCTTCCGCCCGTTTGTACGCCGTCAGATCCACGACCAAACCAAAATAGCCGCCCAGTTCCCCTTCTTCAGCGATATCCGGCACGAAAGAAATTTGAACATTCCGCGTCTTGTGATCCGGATACCTGATCGTTTCCTCGAACGTCACGTGTTCGCCGGCAACGGCCTTGTTGATATAAGGTTCAAGCCTGCCATGCACTTCCTCTCCCAGAAGGCTAGCAACTGTCTTTCCGACGACCTCGCTGGTGGGAAAGCCATACCAATCCTCGGCCGTCTTGTTCACATATTGCAGGCGTCGGTCCTTGTCCATATAGGTGATGAGGACAGGCAAAGAATCCGTGATCGTGCGAATTTGCCTCTCGCTTTTGCGCAAATCATCCTCGGCCCGCCGTTTTTCGGTAATGTCGTGGACAATACAAGTCAAACCGATAATCGTATCGTCCTCGTCTCTTATCGCTGTGAAATTATGTTGAAAGATCCGTTTTTCGCCTGGATAGGCCGGCGTTTCCGCTTCAACCTCACCGCCGACAATAGGCTTCCCCGTTTGGATGACCTGGCGCAGTTGAACTTCAATGTGCTCGGCAACATCCGGAATCGCTTCGTAAATCGTTCGACTAATGTGGTCCACCACCGGAACGCCATTGATTTCCGCTAAATAATCGTTCACGAAGTGAAAGCGAAAGTCCAGGTCGAAGACGCAAATGCCAACGGGTACATCGCCCAGGACTAAGTGCAAGTCCATAAGAGACCGTTGTAGGGATGCGTCGTTCACGGGAACCCTTTTTGCTGCTCACGCGCCAAAATTCGAACATTTGGAAAACGGAAATTTGCCAATCGAATAACCCCGTGGCGCCGGCGCGGATACTGTCATGGTTGGTTGTTCAAGATGGAACGATTGACCGTGATGTCCAACCACAGCGCAAATTTAACCGGCAATTCCGGCGCTATAGACCGAGGACCATTTTGGCGATGATGTTGCGTTGAATTTCATTGCTGCCGCCATAAATGGTGGCGGCCCGGCTGAACAGATATTGCGGCATCTGGGCGGCGGCATGATCGGGACCGATGGGGGGTTCGTTCCAGCGGTCGGTCAATTGCTCCGGTTCGAAGGGAATGGCGTAATAGCCCAGGGTTTCGATGGTCAGTTCGGTCAATTGTTGGCGAATTTCCGTGCCCTTGATTTTGAGCATGGAAACCTCGGCGCCGATGGGCCGCCCGGCGGCCTCCTCGGCCAGAAAACGCAGGCTGAGATACTCCAGTGCCGTCAGGGATATTTCCACATCCGCGATTTTTCCGGCAAAGGAGGCGTCGTCGCGCAGGCTGCCGCCGCCGAACTGTTCCGCGCCGGCGATCTCCTTCAGCCGTCTTACGCGCTGTTTCGAGAGGCCCACCTCGGCGATGGAGTTCCGCTCATGGCCCAGCAGAAATTTGGCATAGGTCCAGCCCTTATTCTCCTCGCCGATGCGGTTTTCCACCGGTACCCGGACGTCAGTGTAGTACGTCATGTTCAAATGATGGGCGCCATCGATGGAAATGATCGGCTTGGGGTCAATCCCCGGCGTGGTCATATCTATCAGCAGAAACGAAATACCTTCCTGTTGCTTGCCCTCGTTCGAGGTACGCACCAGGCAGAATACCCAATCGGCCACATGGGCGGACGAATTCCAGGTCTTGGTGCCGTTGACGATGTAATGGTCGCCGTCGCGCACCGCCTTGGTCTGTAGCGAAGCGAGATCGGAACCGGAACCCGGTTCGGAATAACCCTGGCACCAGGCGTCCTCGCCGGTCAGGATACCCGGCAGGAACCGCTCTTTTTGTGCTTTGGTGCCAAAGGTATAGATCAGCGGCCCGACCATGAGCAGACCGAAAGGCACGGTTTCCGGCGTGTCGAATTCCGCCATCACCTCGTCAAATATATAGCGCCGAGTGGCATCCCACCCGGTGCCGCCGTATTCAACCGGCCAGGCGGGCGCGGCCCAGCCGCGGTCAAACAAAATGCGCTGCCAGCGTTGAATATCGGGCTTGGCGACAGCCCGGCCCCGGCGTACCGATTCGGCGATATCCTCCGGCAAGTTGTCGGCCACAAAAGCCCGAACCTCTTCCCGGAACGCCAGATCTTCGTTACTAAAAGCCAAATCCATGACCCATCACCCAATTTTACATCCGTCGAATTTGGCGGAATGCTAGTGTTCTCGGCATCCGTTGACAAGAGATCGCCGCGCGCCGCCGCCGTTAACCATTTTTACTTATATCCTGCCTTTGAAACCCATTGCAAAAATGCTAGATAAAGCGCTGTCGATGGGTCTGAAGAATTTGGACGTCGGGGCCAAAATTGCCCGCTAGTGCACGGATCGTATTGGTTAAGTTTGCGAGTTTTACCGCGATGACAAGTTTGTATTTGCAGCGACGCCTGAGGACCCTGGACGAGGCCCTGGAAGACAGAATTCTGAAGGATTTGCGCCTTCGTCACAAACTCAATGATATGGCCAACAAGAAGGCTGAGATTGTCCAAACAGGCAATATCTATCGTTTTGGCCAGCGCGTGGTTTCAAAGTTTGGCGCGAAATTCTGATAATTGTCCGCTGTTTGCCTCACAAAAAAGGGCGGGCGCTTCATGATCATCGTCTTCGGCTCCATCGGGTTGGATATCGTCCAGTCGGTCCGCCGCCTCCCCCGCCCTGGTGAAACGGTCCTTACGGCCGATTATGCCATGTTGCCCGGCGGCAAGGGCGCCAATCAGGCATTGGCGGCCGCGCGCGCCGGCGCGGATGTTCGGTTTGCCGCCTCGATCGGCGATGATGATTTCGGGCGGCGCGCCATAATCAATCTTGAGACGACCGGGGTGAATTTAGACGGAATAGTCCATGCCGCCCGGCCCACCGCCTGCGCCACGATCTCGGTTGATAGCGCGGGTGAAAACCAAATCGTGGTTTCATCGGGCGCCAATCTGGACACGACCGCGGCGCAATTGAACGCCGGCATGGGTGATCTGGTACTCCAGCAATTGGAAATTCCGCCCACGGAAATCTGGGCCGGGATTGACCGTGCCGCCAGCCAGGGCGCGCGAACCATTCTAAACGCGGCCCCGTTTCAATCCATTCCCCCCGCCAGTCTGGCCAAATTGGATGTCCTGATCGTCAACGAAGTGGAGGCCGCCATGCTGGCGGAAGATCTCGGCCTCGATCCCGCCCACCCACATCAGGCCTGCATCCAGGTACGTGACCGTTTCGCGATGACCGTCGTGCTGACTCTTGGCGGTCAAGGCGCCGTCGCTTTTGCTCCGAACGTCGTTCTGCAGGCCAGTGCATTGCCCATTCAGCCCATGGATACAGTCGGTGCCGGTGATGCCTTTGTCGGCGCCTTCGTCGCCGCCATGGGGGCGGATAGGGGAATTGAGGATTGCCTGCGCTGGGGCAGTGTGGCGGGCGGCCTCACCTGCCTGCAGCCCGGCGCCCAGGACGGCGTGCCCGACGCCGCCGCGATCAAGGAACGTCAGGGCGAAATTGTGATAGCGCCGGTCAGCTAACGTAACGCAGCCGCGATGTTGCCGCCGTCGACGGTCAAGATGGCGCCGGTGGTCCGTTCCGATTTGGCCAGATCGACAAAGGCCCGGGCCACATCAGCGGCGCGGACTTCCCGACCCAGCAGATTTCCGGCCATATAGTCGGCCTCCGTCACGCCGCGCGCCTGGGACCGCGCCGTGACCATATCCTCCGTCAATAATCCGCTGCGGATACGGTCCGCGTTGACGGCGTTGGCGCGGATGCCCTGATCGCCATAGTCGACGGCGTATTGCCGCATGAGGGACAGCGTCGCCGCCTTGGGCAAGCCGTAGGGCCCGAAATTCAGGCCCGGATTGACCGCCTGTTTGGACGCGTTGAACAACAACACGCCGCCCGTTTCCTGCCGCGTCATGATGCCGACGGCGGTCTTGGCAATCAGTTGGTGGGCAAAGAAATTCAACTCGAAACTGCGGCGCAGTAATTCATCCTCGACGTCGCCGATCCTGCCCTGCCAGGCCGCGCCGGCGTTGGAGACCACGATGTCGACCCCGCCATGGGTCTCGCAAATGCGCGCAAAGGCGTCTTGGACACTGCCGGTGTCCGTAACATCACAGGTCAATCCCAAACCGCCAAAATCCGCCGCCACCGCCGCGGCCTTTTCGCCATCCAGATCCAGGACAACGACCGCCGCCGCCGTCGCGGCGAAGGCCGCCGCCGTCGCCGCCCCGATGGCGCCCGCGCCGCCGCTGATCACGGCGACATGGCCCGCCAATGAACCTTCATTCCCCCGCCCCAACTTGGCCTGCTCCAACGACCAATATTCGATATCGAACAAATCAGCCTCGGCAATACTTTCAAAGCGTCCCATTGTCTCCGCCGCCGCGATCACGGAGATCGCGGTTTCGGCGATATCGGCAACGATGGCCGCGTCCCGGGCCCCGCGGTCCGCCGCGAACAAGCCGACGCGGGGCGCCAGGATCACCTTGGGCAAAGGATCCAGCATGATGGTTCCAGGCCGCGCATGCCGCTCAAAATATGCAACATAGTCTTCCATGTAGGCCGTAACGGCCTCCGCGATTGCGCTATTGTCATCGGTTGCCGGCAAAACGAGGGGTTTGCCCTTGGTTCGAATGGCATGGTCCGGCGTGACCACGCCGGCCTGGCTGTAGCGGGCCAAGTCCCGGCCGTTGACGTAATTCATCACCTCCGCGCCGCCGCGATGGTCCAGCACGATCCGGCGGAAGCCGCCGGGCATGGCCTCGTCCGCGCGCGCCAAGGCGCCGCGCAAAAGAGGGCCGAGCCGGGCCGCCGTGGCGGGTTGGCTGGGAAACGAAATGGACGGAAAGACCTCCCGATGGCCCCATCGGACCCGTTCCTCGGCCATGGTAACCAGCTCGATCATGGCTTCGTAGGCGGCTTGCGCCGTGGCGCCGAAACTGACCACACCGTGTTTGGACAGGATCAAGCCAAGACAACCCGGCAGCCCGGATTGCGCCTCCGCCGCCGCCTTGGCCAGGGCCAGCCCGGACATGGCGTAGGGCGCCACGGCGGCCTTTTCGGCAAAGGTATCGGCACAAATTTCGTCGCCGTCCGGTTGGCAGGACAGCGCCAGTATGGCGGAGGCGTGGGTATGATCCACGAAAGGGTGGGGCAGGAAGGCGTGCAGCAGGGTTTCCACGGAGGGATCCGGGGCCGAGGCGTCAAGCAGATTACCGCGCAGCAAATTGACCATGCTGAGATCGTCAAGCACCGCCAGGGATTGCAACCGTTGCAGGGGCTCCAGCCGCACGGGCGGCAAGCCATCGGCTTCCAAGCGCGCCATGTCCCAACCGCTGCCCTTGATGTACATCACCGCCAGTTCGTCACCCAGAACATCGGTATGGTGCGCCTTCAGGGATGCATTTCCACCGCCGTGTAAGACCAACGCGCGGTCCTGGCCCAAAAGCCGGGCGCTGTACAGTCGCAGGGCCAGATCTTCGGGAACCCCCTCGCCGCCGCAACGGTTTATCCAGGCCTGGGCCGCTTTTTCCGACCAGCGGTTCTGCATTCTAGAGCACTTCCGGGCTATTCTGGGTCATTTGACCACCCTCCAAGGCCCCGTGGGTAGGCGCGGTTCGCTGGTCGATGGTGGGACATCGTCCAAGAACCGCAACGCCGCCACGGGGCCTTGGAGGGCGGCCTGCGGTGGCAACCCTAAGCCATTCGGATGTGTTGCGCCACTTGCCCGATGAACCACATCGCGCTGCGCGACGCGCCTACCCGAATGGCTTATGGTTGCCATCAAATAACCCAGAATAGCCCGGAAGTGCTCTAGGCAGCGTTGGCGGCTTTTTCGGGATAAAGGCCGAGCAGGCCCTCGCGGCTGGCCGGACAGACGCCGCGCTCCGTAATCAGCCCCGTGACCAGCCGCGCGGGCGTAACATCGAAGGCGTAATTCCCCACGGGCGCACCGGCCGGCACCAGGCGCACCGTGGCCGCCTGCCCGTCCTCGCCGATACCATGAATGTGGGAAACTTCCGCGCCGTCGCGCTGTTCGATGGGAATGCCGGCGACGCCGTCACCCAAGGTCCAATCGATGGTGCTGTGGGGCAGGCCCACATAGAACGGCACACCGTTATCGTGCGCCGCCAAGGCCTTCAGGTAGGTGCCGATTTTGTTGCAGACATCGCCATGCGCCGTGGTGCGGTCGGTGCCGGTGATGCACAAATCGACCATGCCGTGCTGCATCAAATGGCCGCCGGCATTATCGACAATGACGGTGTGGGGCACGCCGTGACTGCCCAATTCGTAGGCGGTGAGGGCCGCGCCTTGGTTGCGGGGCCGGGTCTCGTCAACCCAGACATGCACCGGAATACCAGCATCATGGGCCGTATAAATCGGCGCCAGCGCGGTGCCCCAATCCACCGTCGCCAGCCAGCCGGCGTTGCAATGGGTCAAAACATTGACCACGTCCGCGCCGCCCTTCCGCTCATGAGCGTCCCTGATCAGGACGCTGCCATGACGGCCGATAGCTTGACATGTGGCCACGTCGTCATCACAGACCTCGGCCGCCCTGGCATATGCCAGGTTAAGCCGCTGATCGGGCCTCACCGCCAGCAAACGGGCCCGCATGTCGTCCAGGGCCCAAGCTAGGTTGACGGCCGTGGGCCGGGTCGCCAGCAATGTAGCATAGGCCTGCTCCAGCGCCTGGTCCGAGGCGTCTTCGCGGGCGGCAAGGGCCATGCCGTAGGCCGCCGTGGCGCCAATCAGGGGCGCGCCGCGCACCACCATGGTCGATATGGCCGATGCCGCCGCCGCAACCGTGGTCAGCCGCATGATTTCAAACACATGGGGCAGCAGAGTCTGGTCTATTACCTCAACCGACCAGCCGTCTTCCCCGAGCCAAATGGTGCGGTAATGAGTTTCGCCAATCTTCATCTTCAGAATCTCTCGATAACGACCGCATCTACCCTACAAACAAACCACCGTTGACGTCGAGGATGGAACCGGAGAAATACGAAGCCGCGGGCGAACACAGAAAAGCCGCCGGCCAGGCGATCTCCTCCGGCTCGCCAATCCGGCCCAGGGGATAGCGGTCTTTCGGATAGATGGTCGTTGCGGTCATGGCGATGGGCCCCGGCGCGATGCCGTTGACCAATACGCCTTGGGGCGCCGCCCGCTGGGCCAGCCACCAGATAAAGGCATGCACGCCGCCTTTCGAGGCAATATAGTGCGGCTGCACAATGGGCGACGTGCCCCCCATGCGCCCGCCGATCGAGCCGATCAGAACGATTTGCCCAGCGCCCCGGGCCGCCATTACGGGCAGTAATTCCCGGCACAGATGGATCGGTCCCAACAGATTGACATCCATGACCCTGTGAAAAACCTCGTCCCATTCAGGATCATCCAGCCAATCTTCTTCCAGGGGACAAATTCCGGCACAGGCAACGGCGGCGTCCAGATCACCCGCCGCCGCGACCAGCTCGGCGTTGTCCCGGCGCTGGCTCAAATCACATTGATGGGCGGTGACGGTGACGCCCTGGCCGCGAAGTTCATCGCTGATTTGGTCCAGGGACCCGGTATCCGCCAAAACCAATTCCTTGACACCCAATGTGGCGCAGGCCCGTGCCGTGGCGGCGCCGATCCCTCCCGCGGCGCCGGTTAATAGGATGCGGCGACCGGTTAAATCGATGGCGTTATTTAGGGGCATCTACTTATCCTCATCATATTTGCAACTTGGTGGAAGAGTTGGTTGTCAAGGTTCCATTAATGTGGCTTATTGTATGCTAGACAACTAATTGGCGATAATATCGAACCACAGTGAACATGAACAACCAAAACTTAGACCATATGCAGATTGACATGGATGTCGACCCGCAGGAAACCTCCGACCGGAATATAGGTTTCCTAATAAACGACGCCGCCCGGCAACTGCGCACCAATTATGACCGGCGCATGCGGGAATTAGGTCTCACACGGTCGCAATGGTGGGTTCTCACCCATCTTTATTTTAATGAAGGTTTATCGCAGACGAGCCTGTCCGAAATTCTGGAAATTGAACGTGCGACCCTGGGACGCCTGTTGGATCGGCTCGAAACGAAAGGCTGGATCGAAAGACGAACGGTTCCCAAGGACCGCCGCGTGAAACTTGTATACCTGGCCCGGGCGGTTGAGCCGCTTTTGCGCACCATGCGCGCCGTGGCCGCGGATCTGCGGACGGAAGCTTTGGCGGATCTGGACGAGGATGAACAACAGCGATTTATTGCGACCTTGATAAAAATCAAGGGAAACCTCAGCAACATGGTTGAGAATGGTGATGCAAGAGGACGCAGCACCAACGACACGCGTAAAAGTTTGAAGGATCGCCAAAATGGCTGAAGCCGCAACGAAAGATGATAATGACATGGCGGACGAACGCGGCGCGGCGAACGAACAGGCCGGTGCAACGGTATCGGAGCTGCCGAGCTCCTCGCCTAGGCAGCGGCGGCGCTGGTTGCAGGGAGCCATCCGTTTTGTTCTGATGTTGGTGCTTCCCCTCGTCGGCATCTTGTACGGGGCCGGCATTTGGGCGGAAAGCCTACGCTATATCTCCACCGAAAACGCCTATGTGAAATCCCATGTCCTCGCCGTCAGCGCCGATGTATCGGGACGGGTGGTGGAGATTAACGCCTATGACAACCAGGCCATCAAAAAGGGCGACGTTCTGTTTCTAATTGATCCCCATCCCTTCCAGCTGGAAGTCAATGCGGTTTTGGCTCAAATGGAGGACGTGAAGCTGGAAATCCAGGCCAAGAAGATGGCCTACCGCGCCGGCCTGCAGGCGGTCGAGGAAAAACGCGAGGCCGTGCGTTATATGGATCAGGAACACAACCGGGCCACGGAATTGACCAAACGTGGCGTCGGCACCACGGCGCGGAAGGATGCCGCCCGTCATGATCTGGAAATGGCGCGCAAGGCGCTGAAAACCCGCCAAGAGGGCAATCAGACGATCCTGGCGGAGTTGGGCGGCAACCCGAAACGCCCGGCGACCCAGGATCCCAAATATCAGAAACTTTTGGCTGACTACGGCATGGCGCAACTGGATCTGGAACGCGCCACCATATCCGCCCCCGCCAATGGCACCGCCTCCAACGTCAAACTGCGCCTGGGAGAATATGTGCGGGCAGGCACGCCAGTGTTTGCCATTGTGGAAACCGGCGACATCTGGATCGAAGCCAATTTGAAGGAAACCCAGCTGACCCACGTGGTGTTGGGACAAATGGCCACGGTTATCGCCGACGCCTATCCCGACGATACCTACGAAGCCGTGGTCGAGAGCATTTCACCGGCGACGGGGGCCGAGTTCGCCCTGCTGCCGCCGCAAAACGCCTCCGGCAACTGGGTTAAGGTTGTGCAGCGCATTCCGGTCCGCCTGCGCATCGTCGTCGAGGACGGCCGCCAGCCGCTTCGCGCCGGCATGACGGTCAGCGTGAGCATTGACAGCGAACGGGAACGCAGCCTGAAACGGGTCATCCATGACGGTCTGAATGGCACCGCGGTCGGCGGCTTTATTCCCGGCGGGATCCTTAGCTGGCTGGCGGGCGATTAATTAACCCGCTCATCCGGTAAACGCGGATACCCACTACATGTAGCGTTGCCGCACACAACCTATCTGCGGCGGCAGTGCCGCCTCGGCCATTCGGAAGATGGCGTATGATCGGCGGCCACTGCCGAACAGCGTGGCGCGGTGCTAGCGGTGGGACAGGCGCGATTGAAAATGCGTTGAACGACGTCCCAAGCGGTAGGGCTAGAGCAACCCGCATTCAATTGGATTCAATTGAATGCGGATAAGTTGCTCGATCTTAAAGGTTTTAGCGCATGGCCTCGCGTTCAAGTGAACGCGACATGCGCTAGAGACAAAAATTTCTTGAAAAGCCGCCTTCTATGGCCGTACGCTTTGGGTAGACAAGCCAAATGGTGAATGTCGGCTTAGGCTAACCGTAGCCAGATACGGCGCTGCACCCAGAGCGTCCTGAGAACAAAGCATCGGAGAACAGTATTGCCGGATAAATCAGTGAGCTACTGGAGCGA
>JAPYPT010000509.1 GCA_029937535.1 Alphaproteobacteria bacterium | reverse complement strand
TGGGGGCCAATGAAGACTGGTGGCCGGTGATGCGGCAACACAAATTTCACCGCGCCACATAGCCGCCGTCGATGATCAATTCGCTGCCCGAGACGAACTTGGCGGCATCCGAGGCCAGGTAGAGGATGCCCTCCGCGATATCCCGTGGCTCGCCCATTTGTCCCGTGGGCTGGGAATTCAGAATGGCCTGACGCCGCTCCGGCCCGCCGCGCTGGATGGCGGCGCCGACCATGGGCGTATCGATAAATCCGGGGTGCACGGAACAGACCCGGATATCCAGGCCGCGGGCGGCGCATTCGATGGCCACCGCCTTGGTCAACAGGCGCACGCCGCCTTTCGATGCGGCATAGGCCGCCGTGTTCGGCAAACCCACCAGGCCCAGAACGGACGAGATATTGATGATCGCGCCGCCCGTCTCGAGCATGGCGCGGACGCCGTGTTTCACACCGAGGAAAACGCCGTCCAGGTTGACCGACATGATCTGGCGCCAATATTCCAGGGACATCTCGTCCACCGGAACGCCGCCCCCCCCGATGCCGGCATTGTTGACCAGAATATCCAGGCGGCCATGCTCCGCGAGCACCTCGCCGACGACTTTTTCCCAGGCTTTTTCGTCGGTGACATCGTGATGATAATAGCCAGCCGTCCCGCCCGCCGCTCTGATCCCCTCGGCGACCTCTTCGCCCTGATCGTCCTGCAGGTCCGTCAGCACCACCGTGGCGCCTTCCGCCGCCAATAGCTCGCTCGTCGCCCGTCCGAGGCCCGAGGCCCCGCCCGTCACCAAGGCAATCTTGCCCGATACCCGTGCCATTATCTTCCTCCAAAAATACACTTTCCGTGCACAGCATGGGGCAGAGCGCTGGCCAGATCAAATACCCAGCGCGTATGATGCAGCGAATTTTTTTGTGACGAAGAGGCGGACATGGACAAGGCGCTATACGACAAAGGCCTGGAAATCAGGAAACAGGTTCTGGGCGAAGACTACGTGAACCGGAATATCAACAACGTCACGGACTTCAACCGCCACTTTCAGGAGATGGTGACCGAGTACGCCTGGGGCGGCATTTGGGGCGATGAGGCGCTGGAGAAGAAAACCCGCTCGTTGATAAACCTAGGGATGCTGGCCGCCCTGGGCCGGGCCACGGAGTTCGAATTGCACTTCCGCGGCGCCCTTAACAACGGCTGCACACTGGACGAGTTGCGCGCCGTTTTGGAACAGATCACCATCTATTGCGGCATGCCGGCCGGGGTCGAGGCCTTCCGCGCGATCTCGTGGAAGTTCCACGGGAAGATGCCGGGGAGGCGG
>JAPYPT010000508.1 GCA_029937535.1 Alphaproteobacteria bacterium | reverse complement strand
GCGATATGACCCAACACGGTCAGGCGGCGGAATTTGCCCACGCCCGATCGCTCCTAAACGCGCTGGAGATGCCCCTCTACGTCACACCCGGAAACCGCGATGGCCGCGCGGGAATGGCGCGGGCTTTTGAGAGCGAAGGATTCATTCCGCCCAATTGCATTTTCATACACTATGCCGTCGAGACACATTCCGTTAGGCTGGTCGCGGTGGACTCCTTGGCCGACGACGGCAGTGCCAAGGGAGATTTTTGCGAGGCCAGGCTGGCGGCGCTCGATGACACCCTGGCCGAAGCGCCGGACAAACCGACGGCGCTGTTCCTACACCACCCGCCTTTCGACGTGCCGTCTGCTCCTGACCCGTTCGCCTACCAGCGCCGCCAAGCGGCGGCCGATCTGGCGGCGGTTGTCTTCCGGTACCCACAGGTGGTCCGCATCTTCACTGGCCACATGCACCGCCCATGCGCGGCAATTGTGGGCGGCGTTGCCGCCAGCACTGTTCCCTCCGTCGCCGTCGACCGGCGCTATGGTCATTATGCACCTACGATGGCTGGACGGCCGGTCTACCAAGTACACAGGTTTGATGGCCGTTGGGGCTTTTCCAGCGAGACCCGCTTGGTCGGTATCGGGACGGATATTTCGTGACCTTGGCTAATTGAGGGCAACCGGAGAGAAGCGGCATGTCGAAGCTCACAACGCCACACGGAAACGGCTCGCTTAATCCGTTGCTTGCGCCCGAGGAAGAGCGGAAGAGCGTGTTGAAGCGTGCCGAGCGGTTGCGGAGAGTGCCGATGTCGAGCCGCGAGGTCTCGGACTTGCTCATGCTGGCGATGGGTGCATATACGCCGCTCACCGGATTCATGGGCGCGGCGGACTGGCGTGGTTGTTGTACCGACATGAAGACCGCGGACGGCCTGTTCTGGCCGATCCCGATAACACTTTCGTGCGAGAGCGATCTTGCCGACGGCATTACTGTCGGTGACGAAGTGGCTCTGGTTGATGCAGCCGGCACCATATTCGGGACACTCGAAGTCGCGGAAAAATACGTGATAGACAGAGCGTTTGAATGCTCCCACGTTTACCGCACCACCGATGTCGCCCATGCCGGTGTCGAGAAAGTGATGCGACAGGGCGCCCTAAACTTGGCTGGACCGGTGATCGCTTTGAATGAGGGCCAATACGCCGAAACCTACCCCGGCCTTTATTATCGCCCAGCCGAAACCCGGGCGCTGTTTCAGGATCAGTGCTGGACCACCGTCGCCGCCTTCCAGACACGCAATCCCATGCACCGCAGCCATGAATACCTGGCGAAGATTGCGG
>JAPYPT010000298.1:5250-6200 GCA_029937535.1 Alphaproteobacteria bacterium | reverse complement strand
CCCACGGGCCTCCCGTTGAAGCGGAACAGTGCGAAACATGGCGGCGGAGAATTACCGACGGTTGGCCCCATATCGGCGGTATCTGGTTCACGGAATGGCGTGATGGCGGCCAGCCGCTTGGATGGTGTGGCATGTTCCCGTTGGAGGACACCAGGTTTATCGAAATCGGCTATCGTTTCGTCACCGCTGCTTGGGGCAAAGGCGTGGCGACGGAGGCCGCGGCAAGAATTCTGGAGCATGGTTTTCACGACCTTGAACTCGACCCGATTGTCGCCGTTACTCATCCGGCAAATACTGGCTCGCATAATGTGCTGAGCAAGATCGGCCTCCGTCCCGGCGGCCTGCAATACCACTACGGCCTGGACCTCAGCTTCTATTCCCTCGATCGGGCGGATTATCTTACTTCTCGATAAACGACCGCCCGATCAGTTGCCTATGAATTTGATTGGTGCCTTCATAGATCTGGGTGATCTTGGCGTCCCGCATATAGCGTTCCACGGCATAGTCCTTGCAATAGCCGTATCCGCCATGCAATTGCACGGCGTTTTCCGAAATTTGCATGGCCAGATCCGAGGCGCGCATTTTCAGCATCGAGGCTTCGATGCCGATATCGTCCTCGCCACTGTCGATCATCGCGCCGACCCGCCACAGCCAGCTTTCGCACAAGGCCAGGTCCGTGGCCATGTCGGCCAGCATGAACTGGATGCCCTGGAACTCGATGATATTCCGGCCCGACTGCTTTCGTTGATTGATATAGGCCACCCCATCCTCGAATGCGGCGCGGGCAATGCCAAGCGCATGGGCGGCGACGGAGGGGCGGGATTTATTCAGGGCCGAGAACAGGATTTTCAATCCGTCGCCGGGTTCGCATAACAGGTTCGCCCTGGGGATGCGGACCTCATCGAATGACAGCGATACGGTGGAGGCGGCGCGCTGGCCCATCTTGTCCT
>JAPYPT010000298.1:0-5240 GCA_029937535.1 Alphaproteobacteria bacterium | reverse complement strand
GGCCCGCCGCGCCCTTTTCGACCATAACAACCGAGATCGCGGCCTTGTCATTCTCGATTTCCGACCATTTGCCGAACAGGACATACAGATCAGCATGGTCGCCCGTGGTGATGAATGTCTTGCCGCCATTGATGATGATGTCATCGCCACTGGGCGTGAACCGGGTCTTCATCCCCGTCGCATCGGAGCCCGCGGTGGGTTCGGTGATACAGAGGGAGACCAGGCCGCCGGCCGCAATGCCGGGCAGCAGCCGGGTTTTCTGTTCATGATCGGCGAAGTCGATGACCGGCTTGATGGCATGAAACGTCGTGCCCCAGATCAACCCGGTGGCGGCGCAGGCCTTGGCGATTTCCCGGATCGTGGCCAGATAGGCCACATAGGACATTTTCGCCCCGCCATAATCTTCGGGAATGAACATGCCGTTCAGGCCCAGTTGGTTGATCGCGTGGATATTATCCCAGGGGAATTCGCCCGCCTGATCATGGGCCGCCGCCCGTGGCGCGATTTGGTCCCGACACAGGGCGCGCACGGCGTCCAACAGCAGGCGTTCCTCCTCCGCCAGGTCCAAACCGTCGTCGAGGCGTTTGAGCACGTTCATTCCGTGGTTCCTATTGATTGATGCTCTGGCCGCCATCCATGAAGATGGTCTCGCCGGTCAGGCTGGGCAGATCCTCGGCCACCAGCAGAGCAATGAAGCGCGCCACCTCGTCGACGCTGGCGGTATGCCCCGTGGGGATGCGGCGGCGGACGAATTCCTTGAAGCTGTCATTGGCCATGTATTCGGCATTCAGATCGGTGGCGACAAAACCCGGCGCCAGATCGAGCACGCGGATCTTGTCCCTGGCCCATTCCACGGCAAGGGTCCGGGTCAGGGCGCCCAGGGCGGATTTGGTGCAATTGTAGGCCAGGTTGCGCTTGGCGCCCAGGCGGTCAAAAAAAGACCCGATATTGATGATCAGACCGCCCCCATGGGCCACCATATGTGGATAGACCTCGCGGCAGGCCAGAAACGGCCCGGTTATGTTGGTCGCCAGGACCCGTTCGAAATCCGCCTTGGACACTTCCGCGCTGACGCCTTCCAGATGCAGGCCGGCATTGTTGACCAGAACGTCGATCCGCCCGGCCTGTTCGGCAAGTGCGTTTAGGGCCGAGGTGATCTGCCCCTCGTCTTCCATATCACAGGTCAGATTGATCAAATTGCCGCTCACCGCCCGGTCCTCGGGGCCTTGGCCCTTGCGAGATAGACAGCCCACAATGTGCCCGCGGGCGGCCAGCTCCGCCACGATGCCCGAACCAATACCGCGGCTGGCGCCGGTGACCGCGATGACCTTGCCGTCCGCCATCTCTAACGGTCCTTGAAGTCCGGTTTGCGTTTTTCCAGGAACGCGGTCGCGCCCTCGGTCGCATCCTCGCCCTGGAAAGCCAGGGTGTTCAAATCCCGCTCGATTAGCAGCCCTTCCGACAGCGCCGATTGATCGGCCCGCATGACGGCTTCCCGGCCATAACGCAGCACGGGCAGGGAAAAGCCGGCGAATTCCCGGGCATAGGCAATGGCGCCCTCGACGGCGGGAGCCTCGACGATGCGGTTGATCAAACCCATGCTCAGAGCCTCTTCGGCGTCCACCATGCGGCCGGTCATGACCATGTCCAGCGCCCGGCCCTGGCCCACCAGGCGGGGCAATCGCTGGGTGCCGCCATAACCGGGGATCAGGCCCAGCTTGATCTCCGGCACGCCCAGTTTGGCATTCGCCGTGGCCACGCGCAGGGTACAGGCGGTGGCCAACTCCAGCCCGCCGCCCAGGGCATAGCCGTTGATCACCGCCAGCGATGGTATGGTCAGGCTGTCCAGTTTGGCGAAGGTATTCTGGCCGAGTTCCGTGGCGGCCATGGCCTCGACGATATTCCGGCCCATGAATTCCGAGATATCGGCGCCGGCGCAAAAGGCCTTTTCGCCGGCCCCGGTGATTAGCAGGGCGCGGGCATCGGATTGGGCGGCCTCGTCGATCGCGGCGCCGATATCCTTGACCACTTGCACGCTCAAGGCGTTCAAGGCTTCCGGCCGGTTCAAGGTGATCAGGGCGAATTCGTCGATCCGGCTGTATTCAACGGGCATGGCGATGGCTCCTTTTGACAGGTTATTTCAAAGTCTAAAGCGCGGCGATCTCCTCGCGCAACTCCGCCAGCAAATCGCCGCTCTTGCCCAGGTGCAGGGCCTCGGCCTCCAGGATCGCGGTGAAGGCCCGGCGTTTGATGGCGATCACGTCAATGTTCTCCGCCGCGCCCTCGAGTGACGCGCTGTTGATGACGATATCGATCAAGCGTTCGGCGCCATGCAACCGGCCCCAAAGATAGTCGTTCTCCCGATGCTCACGGCTGAAAAAGGCGGCAAAATGGCCCAGGCCGACACCTTTCAAGATATCCCCGGCGCCGCCATGGCGCAGGCTGTTGGCGTCGTCGGGGGATATCCGGTCCACGCGGATTTCATCAAACTCACCGACGTCGCGCCATGAGGTCACGGTAAAGGCCAGAACGTCCCAAAAGGCAAAGCCAAGAAAGCCGTTCAACAATGCTCGTTGCGCCTCTCCGGGCAGTCCCACCCTGGTCATGTTATGGAGCACCTGATCAACCCGTCGGCCCATGCCGCTAAGATTGAAATCATCCGCCATCAGGCCAATCAGCGCGCCGATGTTGCTTTCGCGTCCGGCATCGATGGCCAATGCCATATCCCGGCTACGGCGGCTCAGAATGGTGGCGTCGTGGCAGCGGCGCAGAACTTCCAGCAAGTCGTAAATCTGACCCTTGACGCTGTCCAATGATGCCGCCACCTCCGCGCTCGGAAAGGTGGCGTACAATTTGTTCAGGCCGCGGACCACGAAACGCAGACGCCGGGCTCGATAGTCCGCGTCCAGACCGTTCAAGAACGCCGCTTGGGCGTTGCTGTTCTCGCCGCCGTCGGTGGGATAAATGCCGGTATTGCTGGCCCAAACCTGCAGCCGCTCCGCCCAGGCGTCAATGGCGGCCCGGTTCGGTTGGCGGGTGGCGGTCTGCGCCAGGATCGTCGCCAATTGCTCCACGATCGCATCGATGCGTAGGCGCAAGTAGCCGTCATAGGCATAGCCTGATTGTTCCGCCGACATACGTCCGGCCGCGGCGCGCCAATGACCCAGGTTGGCTAAATCGGGCAGTGCATTTGCCTCGCCGCCCATCACCTCCGCCACCATTTTGTTGATCCGTGGCAAGGCGGCGTCCAGCACCGTTTTCAATCGTCTTACCCGTATGTTGAAGCCGTTTATCCAATCCAATTCGTCGCGGATCGGCTCATTGCGGGGGATATCGGACAACGCGCCCTTTAGCGTTCGCAGCATGCTGGGCGCCCGCCGCGGACCGCCGGCATGTGCTTTCTCCGGATCGGGATCGATGTAAACCAGGCGCCGGTCTACTTGACGATAGGCGGGTCGCTGCTTGATGGATTCAATGGCCTGCGCGAACGGCTTGTTGTTCAGCACGCTGCCATCGATGAAGGCCGTCGCCATGGGGTTCTGCCCGGCGGCGTCATAAGCTGCGAAATTGCTGCGCAAAAATTTGTCGCGGCCCAGCCAGTTCGCCGACCGCCGCTCGACCAAGCGGTCGACCTCGGCAATGCGGGCGGGGGGAAAGGCGCCGGGGAACGAGGCGGTGGCGCGGGCGGCAAATACCAAGGCCGGCAGATCCGAGGTGTCGAAATCCGTCGACATGTTCTCACTCGAGAAATAGCGGTGGCGGAACTGCAAGGTATGGCGATGTTCCGTTTCGGTAATCAGATTCGGATCATGCAACGGGATCGGTTGGCTGAAACCAAAGAAATCGGTCAGGGTGACGAACAGATCCAGCCATTGCCCGGACGGTGTCAGGGAGGTGCGGCGATGCCTGCCACTGTCCATGGCGGTCATGCCGTCGTAAAGGATGTCGCACAATGCCGGGCCACCAAAGGGCGGGCGGAACCAGCGGGAACGAATGAACAGAGACAGCTTCTCCCGCATCTCGACGTTGGGCGCCAGATGGGTCATCTTTTTCCGCGACAGTCCCCACCGCAAGACCGGCCGCAAAATCCATTTGCTCCAGGTCGAGGCCCTGCGTTCGGGCGCCAGCAGTTCGGTTACATCGGCCTTGTCCAGCCACATGGTGCGCAGGGGGTCAAAGGCCAGATCCAGGGCCAGGGCACGGGCCAGCAATATGCCATTGATGCCGCCGGCGGAGGCGCCGGCGATGACATCGACAACCACGTGCAGATCGAGTTGACGGCCAACCTGGCGCAGCAGATCCAGATAGACGGCTTCGGTGTCCGTATAGTCGCTGTTGGCGCCCCGTTCACCGGCTTCCGTACCGGCCTGATGATCGGCCGAGGCACGGACCAGCTTCAGGATTTCCTTGCTGACCCCATGCATATAGACGGCCAGGGAGACCCCGCCGTAGCAGACCAGGGCCAAGCGTAGTTCTTTTCCGCGCATTAGGGGCGGATACCGAAGTGACGCGGGCCCAATAACTGCGGCAACAAGGGCTGTACCAGTTTTATCCAATCGCACAGCATGGGCCGGGTCTCGCGCGGGTCGATCAGTTCGTGAAAGGCATAGGATTCAGAGCGCGGGAAGGGCGACAGGCGGGCCGCCAACTGGTCCTCCAACTCCTTGCGCCGGGCCTCCGGGTCCTCGGCCGCCGCGATCTCGCGGCCAAAGGCCACCGCGACCCCGCCTTCCAGCGGTAAGGCGCCCATCTCGGCCGAGGGCCAGGCCAGCACATAGCCATCGGGACCATAATGGGCCGCCGCCGCGACGCCGTAGTTCTTGCGCACCAGGACCGAGGCCCAGGGCGCCGAATAGGTCGCCGCCGCCAGCACGGCGGAGGTGCCGTAGCGGATGGCGCCGCCGCTCTCCGCCTCCGGCCCGATCATGAAGCCGGGCTCGTCGATCAGCGAGATCATGGGGAGATGAAAGGTGTCGCAAATTTCAATGAAGCGGCGCACTTTTTGCGCCCCTTCCGAGGTCATGGCGCCGGCGTAGAAGCGCCCGTCGTTGGACAGAATGCCGACACTTTGCCCGTTCATGCGGGCCAGGCCGGTGATTTGCCCTGGGCCGTATTTGCGGCCCATTTCAAAGAAAGAATCCCGGTCCACCACATGGCCGATCAACTTGCGCATATCAAAGGCCTTGCGCCGGTTGCGGGGGACGATGTTGGCCAGTTTTTCTTCCGCCCGCTCCGGGGGG
>JAPYPT010000297.1 GCA_029937535.1 Alphaproteobacteria bacterium | reverse complement strand
TGGAACAGGTTTCCACCGCCGTGACGCAGCATTCGCCGTCGCCTTGGGCGGCATGGGCATCGCCGGTGGAAAACAGCGCGCCCTCGACCTGGACGGGCAGAAACAAGGTGGAGCCGACGGTCAAATGCTTGTTGTCCATATTGCCCCCCGTCTCTCTGGGCGGCATGGTGGAATGGGCACCGGGCAGGGCCAGGGCGTTGCCCATGATGCCGGCGAACGGGTCCACGGGAACGGCAATATCCTGGCGCTGGCGCATGCGGGCATGGGTGCCGTCGGAAATATCCCAGATTTGCAGGTAGGTGCCGGGAACATCCGCCTCCGGCAACAAGCCGCGCCCCTTGCGCACGGCGGTCCAGCCGAAGGGGGAGGCGAACTCCATGGCCAAAACCTCGATTGCCAGAACATCCCCTGGCCCGGCATCGCGCACGAATACCGGCCCGGTCAGGGGGTGGCCGACGAATGGCCCGCGTTTGTCCACGTCTTCCGCGACTGAATCGGGGCTGTAATAAAGGTCGGCCGCGTCCCGTGTATCGAAGGTGACCGTGTCGCCCGCGTCGATGGTGAGGCGCGGGGTGATCCCGTTGTCCCAGGTTTTGTGAACGATTTCGGCATCTAATTCATAGTGCTGGCTCATGAAACCTCCGCCATATCCGGCCAATTATAATTTATGTGACAACTTATGTGTCCGCACGGCCTCGTCAATTTGATCGGATTACAGTAGACACCCCGGCGCTGGCCGGCAACAGCGGATCAGATGATGGATCGGCGGTCGGATGAGGGGGCGGATATCGGGGTCAGATCAAGCGGCGCTGCTCTGCATTGCTGATGCTTCGAGGATGCGCTGGCGGGGTAGCCGGCAGCGTACGGTCGTGCCCACGCCAAGATCACTCTCAACCGTGACGTCACCGTCATGACGCTCCATCAACGCCTTGACCAATACCAGGCCGAGGCCCGTACCTTCGAATTTGCGCTTCCAGGTGTCATCGATCTGGTTGAAGCGCAGGGTCAGGTTCTCGAGCTCTTCCGGCGGCATTCCGATACCGGTGTCGGTGACGCCGAATTCCACATCGCCGCCCTGGCCGATGTGCGCCCATACGGTGACGGTGCCTTCGAGGGTGTATTTGATGGCATTGGCCAGCAAATTCTGAAGGATGTGCCGGATCGCCTCCCGATCGGCCAGGACGGGGGGTAAATTCCCATAGAAATCGAATTCGAATGTCAGGGTCGCGGCTTCCGGCTGGCAGGACAGCATCGCCGTCGTGGTCTCCAGACATTCAGCCAAATCCATCGGCCTTTCGTCCAATTCGGTTTCGCCGGTTTGAATTCTGCTGAGATCAAGAATATCGCTGATTGTCGCCAACAGGTGCCGTCCGCTTTGATTTATGTCTTCGACATAGGACTTATATTGTTCGTTACCCAGGGGACCGAACGTCTCGTCACGCATCACTTCGGAAAATCCGATGATGGAATTCAATGGCGTGCGCAATTCGTGGCCCATATCGGCCATGAAGATCGATTTAACGTGATCCGCCTCCTCCGCCGATTTCACGGCATGTAACATGCGCCGTTCCTCGCGGTAGGTCTTGATCATACGGCGATTACTGATCTTGACCACGATGAGTAATAGCGCCGTCATCGCTAAAAACTCCGCCGCCAGGACGGCCAGTTCCAGCATCAAGGTCTTGGGAGCGTCGGGTCCCGGCTTCGCCAAGACGTCCAGGCCGGCGTTCAGATGGACGGCACTCAACACATAGGCGGCGATCAAAAAGATCGCGACACTGACGACCACCAATGGAGCAGGTGGCAGCAGGCGTTTTCGCAGTACATCCATAGATTATATGTACCCATGAGCAATTATTGGCTAAATAGGGACATAAACCAGCTAACATACTGTTAACGATTGTGTTTTTGTTGCCGTGCGTCAAACCGCCATTACGGAAACCAGATTTCATAGGAATAGTAAATAACCACCGCGGCGACGACGGCGGCAAGGCCACGGCGGTGGAAGCGGGAAAGCCGCGCCAGGCCTTTCGGCGGCGCGGGAGCGTTCATGGGGATCTTGAAGACCTGTATCGGCCGGGCCATGTTTGCAATCTCGATTTCGCCCAACTCCTCCGTGGGCGCCGTGATCCGGTCCACAACCTTGTCCCGCGCGGCACCGGAAAGACAAATGCCGCCCAGATCGGCCAGGCCCGCCACGCGGGCGGCGACAGTGACGCCGTCGCCGCGGATGTCGTCACCAATCCCCACCACGTCGCCCAAATGCAGGCCGATGCGGAAATCCATGCGCTCCGCCTCGCTCAGACCGTTGTTACGGGCCGCCATGCCGGTTTGGATGCTCAGGGCGCAACGGGCGGCGTCCACGGCGTCTTGAAATTCCAACAAAAAACCGTTGCCCCTGGTCATGACAATTCGGCCTTCATGTTCAACAACCCTGGGCTCGATCAGTTCCGACAGATGGTCGCGCAGGATGGCGCGCTCACCGTCTTCGTCCGGGTCCCGAGGGTGGAGATGGGCAGCCACGTCCAGCTGGATAATCGCCGCTAGTCTGCTTTCTTCAACGGGCAAGGCGTCCCCTCCATTTTTGGGATAGCTTCAACATAGGCTTAGCGGCGGGCCGCCAGAATGAAGCTGAACAGACCAATCGATCCCACGGCGGCCAGCACCACCAGGGGCGCGGTATAGGAGTCACTGATCAACCAGACCAAGCTGAGCAATACGGGGGTGGCGGCCAGCGCCATGGCCGAGGCGAACCCCAACAGGCCGTTCAGGGCGCCGTAGGCCGCCGGCCCAATCAATTCCGGTACCGCCAGGGCGCGGACAATGGTGATGATGCCCAGGGATGCGCCGTAGAATATGGGGAAAATGAAATTCAGGTAGTTGTCCGGCTGCGCGAAACCTAGGAAGACGAAGCCGATCAACAGAAAAATGCCGGAAATCAACCCGGCCATGCGGAAATCGACCCATTTCTCGAATATGGTGACGAAGATGCGGCCGGAGACTTGCATCGGGCCAATCATCGCCGTGGTGGCGATCACCGTACCCATGGCAAAGCCGCGCTCCAGCATCAAGGGGATGATGTGAACCGTGACCCCGGCCATGACAAAGGAATTGGCCGTGAAACATATGCCAATCCACCAAAAGGCCGGGTTGCGGATACCCGCCGCCACGGGCCCGGATTTTAGATCGATGGTGAAGATCCGCGGCCGGTCCATGGAGCCGGCGCCCGGCACCCGCTCCTGGCGCAGGACGATGGCATGAATGGGCACGCAGACCGCCAGCAGGATCAGGCCCAGATACAGGAAACTGTCGCGCCAGCCCACCTGATCGATCAACACGCTGATCAGGGGGATAAACACCGTGCTGGCGAAACCGGCGATCAGGGTCATCACGGTGACGCCCTGGCGGGCCCGGCTGCCCAGGGTCGCCACCACCACGGCAAAACCCGACGGATAAAAGGTCGACGCCGTGACCAGGCCAATACCAATCCAAACCACGTAATAGGAGGTCAGCGAGTCCGTGAATGAGGCCGCCAGCAGCAACACCACGCCCAGGGACGAGGCCCCCGTCATCAGCCAGCGCCCGCCAAACCGGTCAAGTATGCTGCCCGCGCTGATGGAGACCAGGCCCGAAACCAGCAGGCACAGGGTAAAGGCGCCGGTGATCTCCGCCTTGTTCCAGCCGAACTCCTCCGTCAGGGGCTGGATGAAGACGGCGAAGCCATAGAACATGATGCCCCACGACACGGTCTGGGCGATGGACAGCCAGACGACAAAGGCCATGGCCCGGCCATCACGCCAAAGTGAGGTATCGCTTAGATGCATTGGCGGGATAACATGGGCTCAAGCCATGTGTGCAATATTTTTGAATGGGAAATCACGCCGTGCCTACATTTGAGTTTCATTTTGATTTTGGCAGCCCCAATGCCTATCTGTCACACAAAATCATCCCCGCCATTAGCGAACGGACGGGTGTGCGCTGTGACTATGTTCCAGTCTTGCTTGGCGGGGTTTTTAAACTGACCAACAACAAATCACCAATGGAACAATTTCAAGGCATCCGCAACAAGAACGAATATGGCCGCCTGGAGATGGAGAGGTTTATCGCCAAACACGCCCTGACGGCGTTCCAGCGCAATCCCCATTTTCCCGTCAATACGGTGCAGATCATGCGCGGCGCGGTATTGATGGCGCGCCAGGACCGGCTGGAGGAATATGTCGACGCGGTGTACCGCCATATGTGGGAAGAAGGCCGCAAAATGGATGACGGCGAGGTGGTTGCCGCCGCCCTGGATAGGGCCGGGTTCGACGGCGGCGCCATTCTGGAAGGCATTCAGGATCAATCCGTGAAGGATGAGTTGCTGGCCAACACCACGGCCTCGGTGGATCGGGGCACCTTCGGCAGTCCGACATTCTTCGTCGGCGACGAGATCTTCTTTGGCAAGGACCGCCTGGACGAGGTCGAGGCCGAGATCGCGCGGCAATCATGAACAAAGACCGTAAACTCCGCTTGGGCGCCTTCATGCGTCCGGTCAGCATCCATACGGCGTCCTGGCGTTATCCGGGCGGCATGCCGGATGGCAATTTCAATCTCAAGGCCATCGTCGGTTTCGCGCAAAAGCTGGAACAGGGATGTTTCGATGCTTTTTTCATGGCCGATCACCTGGCCGTCCTGAACATGCCCATGGACGCCTTGAAACGCAGCGCCACCGTCACCTCGTTCGATCCCCTGACCCTTTTGCCGGCCCTGGCCATGATGACCGAGCATCTTGGCCTGATCGCCACCGCGTCCACGACGTTCGAGCCGGCCTATACCATTGCCCGGCGCTTTGCCTCCCTGGATCATATTTCGGGCGGGCGGGCGGCCTGGAACCTGGTCACCACGTCGAACCCGGATGCGGCCCTGAATTTTGGCATGAACGAACAGATGGAGCATGGCGAACGCTACCGCCGGGCCCGTGAATTCGTCGATGTGATCACCGGGCTGTGGGACAGTTGGGCCGATGACGCCTTCATCCGGGATGCCGAAACGGGCGTCTACTTCGATCCCGACAAGCTGCATGTGCTGGACCATAAGGGCGAGTTTCTCTCGGTCCGCGGTCCGTTGAATATCGCCCGTCCGGTTCAGGGCTGGCCGGTGATCGTGCAGGCCGGCGCCTCGGAAGCCGGCCGGCAATTGGCGGCGGAAACGGCCGAGGTTATCTTCGCGGCCCAAAGCACATTGGCCGAAGGCAAGAAATTCTACGCCGATATCAAGGGCCGCATGGACAAGCTGGGCCGGGACCGGGATCACTTAAAGGTTTTGCCCGGCTGCTTCGTGGTGGTGGGAGAGACGGAGGCCGAGGCGCGGGAGAAGCGGGCGCTGTTGGACAGCCTGGTGCATTACGACAGCGGCATCGCCGCCCTCTCTATTTCCTTGGGACATGATGCTTCCGGTTTTGATCCGGACGGCCCCCTGCCCGATATCCCCGAAAGCAACGCCTCCAAAAGTGGCCGCGAGCGGGTTTTGGCGTTGGCGGCCCGGGAAAACCTCACCGTGCGGCAATTGGCCGGACGCCTGGGCGGCTATTCCGGGCTGGCCATGGTTGGCACGCCGGCCATGATTGCCGATCAGATGGAGACATGGCTGATGGAGGAAGGCTCCGACGGCTTCAACATCATGTTCCCGTATCTGCCGGGCGGCCTGGACGATTTCGTCGACAAGGTGGTGCCTGAACTGCAACGCCGGGGCCTGTTCCGCACAGCCTATGAAGGCGCCACCTTGCGCGAGAACCTCGGCCTGCCAAGGCCCGAGAACCGGTTCTTTGCCGCATAGATCAAACAACAAAAAATGGAATCATTAATCTACTGATAATTTGATCCGTGCCCATCCGGCTAATGCAGACACCCACTACATTTAGGGTAAACGACGCGCCATGGCACCGCCGTCCAAGAGTCTGTGTTTGCCCCACAGCCGACGTCTCGACGACTTGTCATTTCAAAAAATCTTTCCAATTTTCCATAATTTGCTAGTCTGTTCCGCAGGGGGCAATCATCAATGGCAGACAAGATCCGCCGGTGGCTGGACGAGCTTGGACTAGACAAGTACGCCGACGCATTCGCCGAGAATGATATTGATGACGAAGCCCTGTCCGCATTGTCCGACGACGACTTCAAGGAACTGGGCGTTTCATCGCTGGGACATCGGAAGAAGCTGCGGCGGGCAATTGACGCCTTGTCCAAATCTCAAGCAGACACGCCAGTCG
>JAPYPT010000296.1 GCA_029937535.1 Alphaproteobacteria bacterium | reverse complement strand
ATCGAGATCGATGACCGCATGCGTACGTCCGGGCCTGGCATTTATGCCGCCGGCGATGTTACGGGTCACGACCAGTTCGTCTACATGGCCGCCTACGGCGGCAAGATTGCCGCCTCGAATGCCTTGAACGGCAACAGCCTGGTCTATGACAATTCAGCCATGCCCGCCGTCACCTTCTCCGACCCCCAGGTGGCCACGGTCGGCTTGACGGAGCGGGCGGCAAGGGCGCGGGGCATCGATGTCAAAACCTCCGTCCTGCCCCTTAGTGCCGTGCCCCGGGCACTGGCGGCGCGGGATACGCGGGGCCTGATCAAGCTGGTCGCCGATGCCGCTTCGGATCAGTTGATCGGCGCCCATATCATGGCGCCCGAGGGCGGTGACAGCATTCAGACGGCGGCCCTGGCCATTCAACAAGGCATGACCACCAAGGCGCTCGGCGCCATGATTTTTCCCTATCTGACCACGGTGGAGGGGCTGAAACTGGCGGCTCAAACCTTTGACAAGGATATCAGCAAACTGTCCTGCTGCGCGGGTTAGCGCGACGTATCCGCGTTCAAAAGAACGCGGATTGCGCTTACTCATTGAAATCGATCGAATTATCAGCCGAAAATTGATGCCAATTTTAGGCTGTTTGATCTAGTCCTCATAGTCGGACTGTTCCCGGTCCAGCATCCGTTTCAGGGCCTCGAAATGATGCTCCGAATTGGGCCGGCCATAATAGCTGGGCGAGCCCTTGAACTGTTGAACGGTCTTGTCGATGACGTCCTGGCTCAATACGTTAAGGGGCTGACCGGTCCACATGGCATACAGCTGAACCTGGGCCACGCGCTCCAGATAATACAGCCGGTCATAGGCTTCCGCCACGGTGCGGCCGATGGTGACGGCGCCGTGGTTGGCCATCAACAGGATCGATTTATCGCCAATGGCGCCCAACAGGCGCTCGCCCTCGGCCGGGTCAAAGGCTGGGCCGGTATATTCATCGTCATAGGCGGTCTGCATGGAAATACCCAGTTCGGTCTGGCCGATGGGCAGGATGCGTTGGTCCTTCAGGCGGGTCAGGGCGGAAGCGAACGGCATATGCGTATGCAGCACGCAGGCGGCGGCTTCCGACAGCCGGTGCATGGGCGCATGGATACAGTAGCCCGAGCGTTCAAGCTCGCCCTCGCCCGACAGTATTTCGCCGTCGTAGCTGACTTCCATGAAGCAAGCGGCGGTAACCTCCCCCCAATGCAGACCAAAGGGGATCTGGTAGTAGCGGTCATCGGTGTTCGGCACGGCCAGGGTGAAATGGTTGAAGATGCCTTCGTGCAGGCCATCCTTTACCGCCAGGCGGTGTGCCGCCGCCAGATCAATGCGCGCCTGCCGCTGGGCGGGATCGCCTTGCGTGTCCTTCGAAGGTAATGTTGAAACATTCATGAGTTTACTCCTTGCCGTGGTTTTACCAGTATCTTGCCATATTCTTACTCCGGCCAGCAAATGCCCATACCATTGGTCCCGGAACCACGCAAAGGGAAACATTATCTTGCCGGGCACATATCGCAGTCTTGCGGCCATCGTAGCCGTCGATGTCGTGGGCTACAGCCGCCTCATGGGCGCGGCATGGCAGGCCGCCGGCTTGCCGAAGTCCGAATAGAACGTTTGCAATTTGAATGGAATTGCCGGCCTCGTGTCATGGTTTTTGGCCTTGATGGGAGCGAGGCCCCCGATCGGTTGTCATGGAGTGGCATACTCATGCCTCTCCCCATATAATCGGGCATTGAAAAAAGTACCGTCTGGGAGGGCGCCGTCATGACATTACAGATTTCACCCTTGTGCGATGCCCTGGGCGCGGAAATCAGCGGCCTTGATCTGTCGCGGCCCATGACGGCGGACGAAAATAGGTTGGTGCAGGAGGCCTATCTGGAACATCATCTGTTGTGTTTCCGTGGCACGCCGTTGAACGCGGCGGATTTCGCCGCCGTCGCCCGCCGCTTTGGCGAGCCGCAGATGCAACTGCTGCGCCAAACGCGCCATGACCAGGTGCCGGAAGTTTCCATGCTCAACAGCACCTACGCCAAGGCGGAGGACAAGCCCGATGATCTACGGCTGATGCGCCTGAGCGGTTGGCATACCGATGATTCATATTTCGAGAAGCCGGCCATGGCGACGTTGTTGCAATCCATCGAGATTCCGGACAGCGGCGGCCAGACCAGTTTTTGCAATACCCAAGCCGCCTACGAGGATCTGAATGCGGCCGAGAAACAACGCCTCGACGGCCTGTATGCCGCCCATCGCTATGATACCCCCCGCGCCCCGGTCCGGCCCAAGATGCGGTCCGGGGCCGAAGAGCGGGAAACGCCCGAAGTGGTGCATCCCTTGGTGCGGACCCATGAGGATACGGGGCGGAAAGCCATTTACTTTAATCCAAACCGGACCGACCGGGTCATCGATGTCAGCCATCAGGACAGCGAAGACGTTCTCGAATGGATCCATGCCCACATGACCAGGCCGCAATACCGCTATGATCACGAATGGCGCATCGGCGATCTGTTGATCTGGGACAACCGCTGTCTGGTACACGCGGTCAATATGGACTTTCCGGTTGGCCAGACACGCCTGCACCAGCGCATGCTGCTGCGGGGTCAAAGACCTGTTTGAAGAGGGAGTATAGGAAATGAATAGCCCCGCGATGACACCCGTAACCGATGCCAGCGCCTGGCTTGGTTCGGAAATGGAAGCCGACCGGTCCTGGGAATACAGCCTGGGGCCCGGCCATGTCGCCGAACTGGAACAGGCCCTTGCCGGTGTGAAGGACCGCCGTTTGCAAATGGCGGAGATCGGTCCGGCGGAATTTCCCCTGCCCACGCTGTCGGGGATGCTGGGGCGTATCGGCGACGATCTGCGCGGGGGCCGTGGTTTTGCCCTGCTCCGCGGTTTCCCCGTGGAAGAGTACGAGACCGAGGATTTATCGTTGATGTATTACGGGCTGTGCCGCCATATCGGCACGGGCATGACCCAGAACAGCGATAGCGGCCTGATCCATTATGTCACCGACGGCGCCTTGCGGCCGAACCAGGGCAAACGCGGGGTTGGTTTTCCAAAAGCCTCCCGCCTGCACGTGGACCTGATGGATATTGTCACCCTGTTGTGCGTGCGTCAGGCCGCCGATGATCCCCATAGCCATCTGGCCAGTTCCACGACCATTTATAACGAGTTTCTGAAACGCCGGCCCGATCTGCTGCCGCGTCTGTTTGAAGGTTTTGAATGGGACCGCATGGACGAACATGGCAAGGGTGAAAGCCCCACTTCGGGCTATCGCGTACCACTGTTCTCTCTGGTGAACGGCGCCCTGTCCTGCCGCTATAACCGGGCCTGGATGAGCGCGGCCCATGTGAACGAAAAGGCGCCCTTGTCGGCGGAAGATGGAGAGGCCTTCGACCTGCTGGATCAAATCGCGGCGGAAACCCGTCTGGCTTTCCCCTTTGGCCCCGGTGATATCCAATTCTGCAACAACTACAACGTTTTGCACGGCCGCGACGGCCATGAACCGGAGCCTGACGAGGAACGCAAACGGCTGCTGATCCGCATCTGGCTGAACGTGCCGGGTTTCCGGCAGTTTTCGGACGAGGCCGTCGTGCGCTATGGCATTGGCTACCACGGCAATTTGGGCTGGACGGCCGAGGAATTGCTGGCCGGCGCCCATGAAATGCCACGGGCGCGCCGGGACGACGGCGCGGTTCAGAGCGTCATGTAAGGTAACTTTCGACCGCGAGAGAAATTATCACTTTATCGGGCGAGCTATCGCGACCCAAGTGATTGGTTCAATTGCTCTTTTATTAACAGTCCGGGCATGATTAAAAAGCACATGCTTTAGGGGGAATACAGATGACACAGGACCAGCAGATCAATCAAAAGGCGGAAGACCTGAAGCGGGACGCCAACCACTTTCACCGCTGGCCCGTACCCGGCAAGATCGAAGTCACGCCAACCAAGCCGCTGGCCAATCAGCGCGACCTGGCCCTGGCCTATTCCCCCGGTGTGGCGGCGCCATGCGAGTTGATCGTCGAGAACCCGGACGAGGCGGCGAATGTGACCGCGCGCGGCAACCTCGTTGGCGTGATCACCAACGGCACGGCCGTGCTGGGCCTCGGCGCCATTGGCGCCCTGGCCTCCAAACCGGTGATGGAAGGCAAGGGCGTTCTGTTCAAGAAATTCGCCGGCATCGATGTTTTCGATATTGAGATCGATGAGACCGACCCGGACAAGTTCATCGAAATCGTCCGCGCCCTGGAGCCGACTTTTGGCGGCATCAACCTCGAGGACATCAAGGCGCCGGAATGCTTTCAGATTGAAAACGGTTTGAAGGAGCGGATGGGTATTCCGGTCTTTCATGATGATCAGCACGGCACGGCCATCTGCGTTTGTTCAGCTCTGGTCAACGGCCTGCGCTTCGTGGGCAAGGAACTGGACAAGGTCAAGGTGGTGACCTCGGGCGCCGGGGCGGCGGCCATCGCGTCGCTGAACCTGCTGGTCAGTCTCGGCATGCCGGTGGAAAACATTTTCATCACCGACCGCAAGGGCGTCGTCTATAAGGGCCGGGAAGGCAGCATCGATGCCTCGAAAAAGGTCTATGAACAAGATACCCCGGACCGCACCCTGGCCGATGCCATCAACGGCGCCGATGTCTTCCTTGGCATGTCCGGCCCCGACGTGTTGGACGCGGCCATGGTCAAGTCAATGGCGGACAAGCCCATGATCCTGGCTCTGGCCAACCCGAACCCGGAAATTTTGCCGGAGGTGGCGCATGCCGCCCGCGATGACGTGATCATGGCCACGGGGCGCTCGGACTATCCTAACCAAGTCAACAACGTTTTGTGCTTCCCCTATCTGTTCCGGGGGGCGCTGGATTGCGGCGCGACGGAGATTAACGAGGCAATGAAGCGCGCCACGGTCTACGCCATCGCCGATCTGGCCATGGCGGAATCCTCCGAGATTGTCGCCCAGGCCTACCTGGGCGAGACCCTCGCCTTTGGCCGGGATTATCTGATCCCGAAGCCGTTCGATCCCCGGCTGATCCTGGAAATCGCCCCCGCCGTGGCCAAGGCGGCCATGGACAGCGGCATCGCCAAACGGCCCATCGCCGATTTCGATGCCTATCGCGAGACCTTGGAACGCTTCGTTTATAAATCCGGCATGGCCATGAAGCCGGTATTCGAGAAGGCCCGCGCCAATCCCAAGCGGGTGGTCTATGCCGAGGGCGAGGACAAACGCGTGCTGCGCGCCGCCCAGGTTTTGATCGACGATAAGGTCTGCCGCCCGATCCTGATTGGCCGGCCCGGCGTCATCGGCGATCTAATCACAGAACTTGGCCTGCGCATGGCGCCCGGCGAAGACCTGGATCTGATCGATCCCGATAACAATGACTATTTCGATGATTACTGGCCGGTCTATCACGAAAAGATGCAGGACCACGGCGTTTCGCCCGACGAGGCGCAGGTGATGACGCGGCGG
Source organism: Alphaproteobacteria bacterium (assembly GCA_029937535.1). Lineage (GTDB taxonomy): Bacteria > Pseudomonadota > Alphaproteobacteria. Next base: position 768 of record JAPYPT010000296.1, on the reverse strand, counting down.
ACCAACACCGTCATGGCCTCGTTGATGCTGGCCGGGGGCGATGCCGATGCCATGATCTGCGGAACCGTCGGGCGCTATCACAATCATCTGCGGCATCTGGAACAGGTGGTTGGGCACGGCGACGGGGTGGACAAGCTGTCCAGTCTGAATGTCTTGATCCTGCCCCAGGGGCAGATGATTTTCCTGTGCGATACCCAGGTGAACAGCCACCCCACGCCCCAGGAAATCGCCAATATGACGTTGCTGGCGGCCGATCAGGTGCGCCGCTTCGGCAATACGCCCAAGGCGGCGTTGTTATCACATTCCAACTACGGCTCCGCCGATAGCCGTTCGGCGCGGAAAATGCGCAAGGCGCGAGAGCTGATCAACGAAGCAGCGCCCGATCTGGCGGTGGATGGGGAAATGCATGGCGACGCCGCCTTGAACGAAACCATCCGCAAACGGCTCTACCCCAATTGCCGCTTCGATGGTGTCGCCAATTTGCTGGTCATGCCGAACTTGGATGCGGCCAACATCACCTACAACGTGGTCAAGACCACGACGGGGGCGACCTCCATCGGTCCCATTCTGCTGGGCGCGGCCAAACCGGCTCATATCCTGACCACCTCCGTAACCTCGCGGGGGATCGTCAACATCTCCGCCCTGGCCGTGGTTGACGCCCAGGATTAGGGTCTTTCCGTTTGAAACGGAAACGCCAAGCCGCCCGCTCCCCCTCCCGGCCACCCACTGGGATCATAATCCCAAAATCACGGTGGGGGTGGCCGGGAA
>JAPYPT010000295.1 GCA_029937535.1 Alphaproteobacteria bacterium | reverse complement strand
AGGGCGGCCTGATATGTCGTGAAATCCACGGCCCGGCCCTGTTCGATCAGGGCGATAACATGACGGCTGATCCGATCCCGATGTTGATTGTATTCAAAGGCCAGGTCCCGGGCGGCGTTTTGCGCCATGACCAGTTTCTGCTGTTCCACCAAGTCGGCGAAGGACGCCGGCAAGGCAACGTCCACCAACGCCGCGCCCGCCGCTTCCAGGCTTTTCGCCGCCGCCAGGACGGCGCTCTGGCTATCATTGTCCGCCTGATCCCATTCATGGGTACGGCACAGGCCAATCCTGGGTTTTTCCGCCACGCCCGCCGCCGGCGCGCCGACCAGGGCAGCCCGCATAAGATGAATATCCGCCACTTCCCGGCAGAACCAGCCGAGCGTATCCAGATCATGAGACAGCGCCTTGACCCCATGTAACGGCAGCGCGCCATAGCTGCCCTTATAGCCGACCACGCCGCAATAGGCGGCCGGGCGAATGACCGACCCGCCGGTCTGGGTGCCAAATGCCATGGGCACCATGAAATCCGCCACCGCCGCCGCCGACCCGGAGGAAGAGCCGCCCGGCGTATGCTCCGGGTTATGGGGATTGGTGGTTGCGCCCGGCTGAAAATAGGCAAATTCCGTACTAACCGTCTTGCCCAGCACGGCCCCGCCGGCCGCCTTTACCAGCGCCACGCAGGCGGCATCACCGCTAGGTTGGTGCCCGGCATAGGCGGCGCTGCCATAAGTCGTCGGCATATCCGCGGTGTCGATGATATCCTTGACGCCGATCGGCAGACCGGACAGGGGCCCGTGGGGCGCCGCCCCGGCCGTTCCGGCACCGTTGCCGGCCAAATGACACCAGGCGCCGACCGTTGCATCCCGTTCATCTATGCGCCCCAGACAGGCGGCCCAAAGATCGGCCGCGCCGATGCGCCCCTGATCCAACGCCTCGCGCGCCTGGCTGGCGGATAACTCGTTGGCTGGCAAGATAGCACCCCCTATCATCAAAACATCGAATGCGGCCATTGCAGCACGAATTCGGCCCTTCGTCAGCCCTGAAAACAAATCCGGCCGCAATCCGCCGTTTTTCCGGAAAGTCGTACGAAGTGCCCAGCGCAATACCGCACAAAAAAACGGGGAAGCCTGTTACAGCTTCCCCGCACGAACCGTTCTGTATCAACCTATTGTGTACACGTTACTTTCCGCCAATTGTTGGCCGAAGACCTGCAAGGCGCCCCTAGGCGGCCTTCCGGTCCCGCCGCCGACGGGCCGCACCAAGACCGATCAGGCCCAGACCCAGGATACCCAAAGTAGCCGGCTCTGGTATTACGCTGACCTTAGTGTCCTGGCTGGTGGTTACGCTCGCCGGTGTGATGATAGGACCATTGCCAGCGTTGTCGGGGCTGCAGGTATTCGAATTAACTTGAAACCCGTTGGCGGTGGTTACAGCCAGCGAACCACCCAAAACAACCGCGGCATACGGATCGGCGCAATGGATGAATTCGAAAATGTGCCGGATCTCGTAACCGATAACATCGTCGGCATCCTCGATGGGATTGGCCACGGTGTTTGTGAACTCAATATTCTTGTCGTCCGTGAACGTCGCGACATTGGCAATACCGTCATTAGCTAAGTAACCTCTAGTAATTGGATTTGCCAATTGGCCATTGGGTACGATGTTATTGGTCGCGGGCTGACCAAGCATCTCAGCCGGACCAGGCGTACCCACTGCGGAAACCCAGGACGACCAAAAGATCACATAGCCTTCCTGGCCGGAGGTCGAGGTGAAACTGTTTGCGACATTCAACAAACCCTCCGGCCCGACAAAGCCATCTTCCCAAATCACAACCTGAAGTGATTTGGCCCCGAATATTTCCACCTGTTCAAATATTGGGTTTTCGAACTCACCCGGACCCTCAAAGCCAATGATTTCCCCATCTTCAAAGCCCAAGGATTGCAGCGCCGGCGTGTCGTCCGTCAGGTTGCCGGTAATCTGGCTTAACAACGACGTGCCCGGAAATGTTGCGTCGGGATTACCACGTCCAGACGTGACGAGGGCGCTAAGGGAAAATCCGGCCCCCGCAATGCCGCCTAAAAAAGTGGTGCCGACGGCGTTTGTGGCAGTGGAGGTCCCCATTGCTTCCACAGAGGGACCGCTGAGACCGTCCGCACCATGGGTCAATGTCCTGGACATTATGAACAGGTTTGCATTCGCAGTTCCGGCGAGGGTGATCAAACCCACGGCGGCCAAGGCGCCTGCCAATAGTTGCTTTCGCATTGTTTTTGTCCCTTTTTTGCCGGCTTCAGCTTTGACGGCGGCATTGAGCGTCGATGCTTGGTGCAAATCCTGGCTCATTGCCGGTGTATCACAATTCAGAACGGTTCGATTTGTCTTACACATTGTCGCCTCACTGGCTGGTTTCTGTAAAGCGCTGTCTGCTAATCTACAGCTCAACGCCGGTTACGCCCACTACCACGCAAAGACCGTGCCAACTATTTCGGTATAATAAAATCAATCACTTAGGAAAATTCCGCCGTATTTTGGGCGTCAAAGTGTAAAGAATTCCGACACATTGTACGCCGAGGCCAAACTCTTAAATCTTTACCGCGCCTGGCAAAGGGATATTATCCAAGAAATTCGGGCAAATCGCCTCTCGGCGGCAACCGCGCCCATGCCGTGGCCACCATACCAAAGCACGGCGGAAAATTCCATATTCCATTACAATATGAAAGGCCTAGAACGTGTCGCCATGGCGTCAATTCATTGTTTGCCGAATAAAGCCAAGCCAATAGTGTCGTGCCGTGTGAAGCGGTGCCGCCATCCCGACACAGTTGATCGGGTCAATTTCTTGTTTCTTATAGAGTCCGAGCGAATATTCTTTGAATGTGCTATATGGAAATCGGCCAGAGACGTTGAAATTGGCCGAAGCCGAGAACGCAGGTATTCGTGGTGGCGGTAGATATTTTCGGATCAATCAAATCGGTGTTGGGGCAATATGGACGATGATTTCAAACACGCCGACGAATACGAAGAGGAAATTCGCGGTCTGATCGACGAGGCGGTTGGCAACGGGCTGATGACGGCCATGGCCCGGGACAATATCTGTCCCAAGTGTCTGGCCCTGACCTTGCTGGAGTTTGCCGCCTACGCCGCCACCTCGGCCGGTTCAACGGCGGGCGAAATTCTCGCCGCCACATCCGCCGGCGCCATGACCGCCGAAGACGACCTGGAACTGGCGGACGAAACCCCGCCGACCCAAGCCAGACACTAGAGCAACCCGCATTCAATTGGATTCAATTGAATGTGGATAAGTTGCTCGATCTTAAAGGTTTTAGCGCATGGCCTCGCGTTCAATTGAACGCGACATGCGCTAATCAGTCGCGGCCTGCTGGCGCCGGGCCTCGATTTTTTCCATGAACGGCGCTATATCCGGCGCGAAGGCCGGGCGGGCGCACAGATCTTTAAAATGGGCCATTGCCCTTGGGTATGACGCCGCGACGCCGTCGTGGAATATCATCGGCAAGGCCTGCGCCGCCAACCGTTCGTGATGCGCCGCTTCACGGGCGAAGGAACAGAGTTCCGCCGTAAAGACGATATCGGCCAGGGTCAGCTCATCGCCAACCAGATAGCCGTGGCCACTCACCAGGGCGGCTTCCATGCCATCCAGGTAAATCTCGAAGGCTTTTGCCGCTTGCCCATGGATGATGTCATTGATGGCGCCGGTATTCAGGGCCAACAGGTAATTCTGCCCATCGCGCGCGAACACCAGGCTGACGTCCAGAAAACTGTCGATACGTGCCGCTTTATAGGGGTCGATGCTGTAAAGCTCGGGTCCATGACGGCGCAAACGCGCCACGGCGCGGGCGATGCTGTTGGATTCGAATATTCCCGTGCCGCCGTCGGGACTGAACGCCGCCGGTACCGTGCCAAACGGATGAGCCGCCAAGAATTCATCGGTCTTGTAGAGTTGCCCGGAAAATCCAGTCCGGCTTTGCCGCGCCATCCCAGCCTTGCCGCTCCGGTCCGCTTCGGTGAGCGGACGGGCATCGAAATCCCACAGCCAGTCCGCCAGTTCGCCCGGCCGGGCGCCGCGCAGATCCAGCGATACGCCGCACAGACGGGCCGCGATGGTCGCCTTCCAAATGCGCGGGTTCGGCATGTAGGAAAAAATCCTCAAATCAGCCATTGTCCATGGTCCTGTTAACTCGGGGTGGGAGACCTTCAATAAAGTCGTAGCACGTTGGCTACGATGCTTTAGACTTTATCGCCAGGAAACGAGGGAGACGAGTTCAAAATGACGATGAAACGCATGGTGCTGGAGATCGGCATGGGTACCGATATCCGTGGTAGGGACTACACCAAGGCGGCGGTCCGGGCCCTGAGGGATGCCTTGTGGCACAATTCACTGACCGTGGCCCAGGCCCTGGACCTGGATGTGGATTCAATGCAGGTCGCCGTGACCATCGGCGTCCCGCAACCCGATCAGGTGGACAGCGAGGCGGTGCTCGCCGTGCTGCCCCACGGTGGCGGCACGGTCGAGGTGGTCGAGGGCGGCCTGGAAATTCCCAATGAAACGGGCACCGATGCGACCGTCATGGCCCATGCGGCGGCCGTTGTGTATCTGGATGTGGCATAGGGAGGGGACGTCATGACCAAGAAACGCGTTATTTTGGAAATGGGCGCCGGCAACGATTTGCACGGCGGCGACTACACCAAGGCGGCCCGCCGGGCCATTGACGATGCCCTGCACCATTCCTCCCTGACCATGCTGCGCACCCTGGGCGTGGGTGCGGAGGGCATGTTCGTGGAGGTCACCATCGGCGTGCAAAAACCCGATGAGGTGGACCGGGCGGCCGTCCAGGCGGCGCTGCCCTACGGCACCGTCACGGTGAATGTGGTAAAGGGCGGACTCGACGTCCCCGACGAGGCCCTGGGCGACGTTGCCGTCATCGCCTCCGCCGCCCTGGTGGTGCGCCTGGAGTTGCCTTGACCCATTGCAGTCCGGTTTCGTTTCAGGCCATCGTCATGACTTGAACCGTTGGTCACATTTGGTCCGATTTGCTTCGCGGCCCTGGATGCCCGGATCAAGTCCGGGCATGACAATATGGCGGATTTCAGCCAAATATTTACCCCCTGCCCGTCATTGCCGGGCTTGACCCGGCAATCCAGGGCCGCTTAGAGCAACCCGCATTCAATTGGATTCAATTGAATGTGGATAAGTTGCTCGATCTTAAAGGTTTTAGCGCATGGCCTCGCGTTCAATTGAACGCGACATGCGCTAGCCGAAACGTAAAGCAATGCGCCAGGCAATTGCCGGCTGCCCGCACGGGACGAATTTGTTCCATTCGTATCGCAGTTTTAGTAGTATCATCCTCACTCGTTTCGCTTGTGGGGGCCGTATTGATTGATGCTTCGTTGATCGGGCGAAAAGGAACCTTTTGCATCCTTTTGACCGTCCTGCTGTCGTTACCCATCTTGGTGCAAGCGGCCTCGCGGGATCACCACGGGCGTTATCACGCCCTGGTCATCGGCAACAGCGACTACGCCCATCTGCCCAAACTTGAGACGGCGGTGAGCGATGCCATCGCGACAGCCGGGTTGCTACGGAGCAAATACGGCTTTGATGTGACCTTGTTGTTGAATGCCACTCAATCTCAAACTTTGAATTTTTTCGACTGGCTGAAAGGCGAACTGACCGCCAAGGACCGGCTGCTGATCTATTTTGCCGGGCACGGCAGGATGGATCGCGGGACCGACACCGGCTATTGGCTGCCCATCGATGCGAAGCCTGCCGACAAGACCCTTTGGATTGCCCACGAGAGCATAACCAAGCTCCTTCGGGCAATGGCGGCCCGCCATGTCATTATGATCGCCGATAGCAATTTCTCGGGAACGCAAACACGCTCGGCGGAGGTTGCGGCCCAGCGTGGCGTTAGCCGCGATGAATGGATCAGGCGCATGGCCGGGAAGCGCGCCCGGACGGCCATTGTCTCGGGTGGGCTGAAACCGGTGGCCGGTACGGGCGGGGGCGGTCATTCCGTATTCGCCAAGGCTTTTCTGTCGGTCCTCGGGGACAACGACGAAGTGCTGGATGGCCAGAACCTGTTTCAGCGTCTGCGCGGCCGCATTGCGGTCAAGGCCGATCAGACGCCACGATATTCCACCATCCGGCGGGCTGGCCATGAGGGGGGTGATTTCCTGTTCGTGCCAGGCAAGTTGAAACGAGCCGATACGCCGGCCGAAACGCCGAAGGTATCGTCGTCGGGAGGCACGGCCGGCACCGTTGATCGGGAAGCTT
>JAPYPT010000294.1 GCA_029937535.1 Alphaproteobacteria bacterium | reverse complement strand
GTAGGGCGCGGATTTATACCATGTCGGCGGCAGGCCCAGCACCGGCCTAGGGTAGCAGGAGCATAAGGTACAGACCACCAGATTATGGGTTTGTGGCGTATTCTCCACCACGTACATATGTTCGCCCTGGCGCCCGCTATAGCCCATGTCGGCGATGGCGGCGGTGGCATCGCGCAACAGCCAATCCTTGTATTCAGCCTCCGCCCAGGCCCGCGCCACCACGCGGGCGCCGTTCTGCGGGCCGATTTTTTCCTCGTAGGTCTGGATCAGGGTGTCCAGGGCCGCTGGGTCCACCATGCCCTTTTCCAAAAGCAGGGATTCCAAACTGCGCACCCGCAGCTCCGTATCGCTCAAATGGCTATGATCATGGCCTTCGCTCATTTCGGCGCCTCCCTAAATACAGGTGGCGACGATGGGCCAGAAATCCGCCGCCGTCAACGAGGCGCCGCCGACCAGAGCGCCGTTCACGTTTGCGACCGCCATCAATTCGGCGGCGTTCGATCCCTTGACCGAACCGCCGTAGAGCAGGCGCATGGCCGCGCCTTCATCGCGGAACCGCCGCCGCAGTCGGGCGCGGATTGCGCCATGAACCTCCGCCACGTCGTCCGCCGTGGGGGTCAGTCCGGTGCCGATGGCCCAGACCGGTTCATACGCCACCACGGTGTTTTTCGCGGTGCAGCCCTTGGGCAGGGAAGCCGCCAATTGCTTGCCGACCACGGCCAGGGTCTGTCCCCGCTTGCGCTCCGCCGCCGTCTCGCCGATGCAGATTATAGCGCGCAGGCCCGCGCGGTGGACGGCCTCCGCCTTGGCCCGGATCTCCCGGCTGCTTTCCCCATGATCGGCCCGGCGTTCGGAATGACCGACAATGACATAGGCGCAGCCAATGTCCTTCAGCATGGGCGCCGATAGATCGCCTGTATGGGCGCCGCCCGCCTTGCCGTGGCAATCCTGGCCGCCGATCGCGATGCGGCTGCCCTTCAGCGCTTCCCGCATGGGCGCCAAAAGGGTGGCGGGTGGGCAAAGCAACACTTCGCATCCCGCCTTGCCGACCTTGCCCATGCTCTTCGCCAAATTTCGAGCCTCGCGCAATCCAGCCGATTTCAGGCCGTTCATTTTCCAGTTACCGGCGATCAGGGGGCGTATTTTTGGAGCCATTATGGTTTATCCGTGTGTGCGGAAGCCTTTTGCAAAGATGTAGCAGATAATTTGCGACGCGGATATTTCCTTGATCCGTGCTTGCTCATATGTTGCGCGGTTTCTATGATGCCGCGCCCATGCGAAGGGCGGATTTTGCGTTGTCGAACCATTGGAATTTGAACAAATAGTTTGGACCGGAACACAGCATGCTGAACGCCTTACGTCAAAGTGCCGGCTCTTGGGTCGTCAAGATTTTCCTCGGCCTGCTGGTGCTCAGCTTCGCGGCCTGGGGTATCGGCGATATCTTCCGCCTGCAGCCCGACGCCGCCGTCGTCAAAGTGGGCGACACCGAGGTCAGCGGCTATGAATTCCTTAATGATTTCAATCGACAGGTCCGCCGCATGCAGCGAAGCCTGGGCCCCACGTTTGATACACAGCAGGCCCGGCAATTGGGCATGGTGGATCAGGTGATCCAGCAATCCGTTACCCGCGCGCTTTACGACCAGGAAGTCGCGGAACTGGAATTGACCATGTCGGATAGCGACATCGTTGCCTGGATTCGCAAATCGTCGGCCTTCAAGAACAGTTTTGGACAATTCGACAGGTTGCGGTTCGAACAGGTCATTGCCGAGAATGGTTTCAACGAACAAAGCTATATCGCCGCTTCCCGCCGGGATCTTTCCCGCGAACAGTTGTTTTCCTCGATCATGGGCGGAACCCGTTCGCCGGACACCATGGTCAGGGCGTTCTATCAATTCCAGGAGGAAATCCGGCTTTTTGAGATCTTGAGCCTGCCCCACGACAAAATGACCGGCATCGTTGAGCCGACCGAGGCCAACCTGAATGCCTATCATGAGGCACACAAGAATGATTTCATGGCGCCGGAATTCCGGGCGCTGTCGTATCTGACCTTGCGGCCCGAACATCTGCTGGATGAGACCCTGGCCACCGAGCAGGACGTCGCGGAGGCCTATGAGGCCCGCATGAATGAATTCACCACGCTGTCCAGCCGGGAGGTCGAACAAATCGTGGTGGAGGAAGAAGCCTTGGCCCTGAAAATCGCCGGCCGCCTCAAGGATGGCGGCGATTTCTACGCCGTGGCCCAGGAACTGGCGGACATGGACAAGGCGTCGGTGAAGCTGGGCCGGATGTTAAAGGCTGATTTGCCCGAGGAAGCCGCCGATCACGTGTTCGCCCTGTCCAGCGGTCAAATTGGCGAACCGGTGGAAAGCGGATTGGGCTGGCATATTTTCCGCGTTCTCAAAGTCGTCGAAGGGAGTAGCAAAACCCTTGCGGACGTGCGCGAACAGCTGGTCCGTGATGTGAAGCTGGAGAAGGCCGCCGAGGCCATGTTCGAGTTGGCCAACAAGGTCGAGGATGAATTGGCGGCGGGGTCGTCGATTAAGGAAATCGCCCAGGTCCTGAATCTGAACCATGGTGTTATTGCCGCCATGGACAATCGGGGCCGGGGCCGGGACGGCCAGCCGGTGCCGGGCGTGCCCGCGGCGCCGGAATTCGTCTCCACGGCCTTTGCCACGCCATTGGGTGATGAAGGCGAATTGAAGGAAGCCAGCGACGTCAGCTATTTCCTGGTCCAGGTCGATAAGATATTTGAAGCCGCCCTGAAACCGATCGGTCAGGTTCGCGGTGATGTTCGCGAGGCCGTTATGGCCGAACGCCGGGCCAAGGCCAGCGCCGAGCAGGCGGCTAAATTGGCGGCGGAGGCGCGCACGGGGAGGACCTTGGTGGATTTGGCCAAGGGCGGAAACTCGAACTTTACCACACTGAACCCCATGACCCGGCAACAGGCGGCAAGCAACGACAAATTGGGCGGCGAGCTGGCAACCAAATTGTTCGGGCTGCGCCGCGGCGAAATTATCGAAGGGCTGGCACGCGGCGGCGGCAGCCATTCAGTGGTACGTGTTGTAAGCATAACCAAAGCCGACCCCAAGACCGGGAAAGCCTCTCTCAAGCGCCTGAGCGAGTATATCCGTTCCTCCATGACGGATGACGTACTGGCGCAATACCGCTCCGCCTTGCGCAAGAAATATGATGTTGAAATCAACGACCGCATCATCGATGCGCTGTTCGACGAGCTAAATGTCCGAGGTTAGATGTTGCCGCGTAGCTGGCGAACTCCGATGAAGGCTTGAAGATTGATGGACGACGCCTGTAAATTAGAGCGTCATGCGACCTGACGTCATTGATCTAAGGGAATTTTATGCCACCCGTTTGGGCCAGGTGGCGCGCAAACTGCTGCGCTATCGGATCCGTCAACTATGGCCCGACGTGAACGGCATGGATCTGCTGGCGCTGGGATACCCAGCCCCGTATTTGCGGCAGTTTCAGGGCGAGGCGCGACGGGTCCTGGCCTTCATGCCGGCCCAGCAAGGGGTGCATCGATGGCCCATCCGTGACCGAAACCAGGTGGCGCTGGTCGATGAAATGGAATTGCCGCTGCCCGATGCCAGCGTCGACCGGGTCTTGCTGATCCACGGGCTGGAAAACGCCGAACAAGTTGCCCCTTTGTTGCGCGAAGTCTGGCGGGTTCTGGCCTCCGGCGGGCGGTTGCTGGTGGTCGTGCCGAACAGGCGGGGTATTTGGGCGCGGATGGAGCGCACGCCCTTTGGCCAAGGCCATCCCTACAGTCCGGGCCAGCTATCACGCCTGTTGCGCGATAATCTGTTTTTGCCCGGTGAACGGGCCTCCGCCTTGTATATTCCACCCGTTACCTCGCGCATGTTGCTGCGGACGGCGGGGGCTTGGGAAAACATGGGCCAGCGATGGGGCAATGCCTTTGCCGGTGTTCTGTTGATGGAGGCGGACAAACAAATCTATGCGGTTTCCGCCACCCGTAGCCACCGCCGCCGCCGTCCCATTGCCCTGCCGCTGCCCGCACCGCCCTCCGGCGCCGTTGGCATGACCGGCATGACCGGCATGACCGCCTTGACTAGCTTGACCGGACCCCAACAGCGTGCGAATTTCGTTGTTGGCAATACTTCCAAACTTGATTTGGGATTAATTCCAACCCTTAGGGGGAGACGTCGCTGATGCGCAACATGCTTCTCGCCGCTTTCACAACGATTGGCTTCGCCGCCACGCTGTCACCGGCCCTGGGCGCCCCGCAAATGATGGGTCTGGTTGCCTCCAACGCGGCCGTGCCGCTGCAATGCCAGCGGGGTGATTGTTTTGCCGAATTGACGGCCTTTTGTCTTCAGCCCGAACGGGCCTCGCCGGTACAGGGCACCGCCTACCGTCTGCATGACGGCTCGCGGTTGGTTGCCATTGCGACGACGAGGGACGGCCGCCAGATTGAGTTGGATGGCAGGAAACATTTGTGGATCAGGGCGGAGCGTAGTCACGTTGCCGTTCGTATTGGCATGTCTTCGCGGACCATGGCCCGTTTGGGACTGCGCCGGGTAAATATCCGGGTGGCCCGCAACGCCACTCTAATACCGCTGGCGGTCAATGGCGATAAAACACCCTTGCGGAGAGATGAAATAACCGCCGGCGCCGGTCCGTTGCGCGCCATTGGCGCCTCGTATGTGGATCAGGAACAGCAATGGATGCCCGTGGCGCGCATGACCAACCGGTTGATCAACGCGCTGCCTCCCGGCGGCAGGGTCAGCGAGGAGCGGCGGACCCAATTGTGGGATGCGGTCATTGGAGAGAATGGGTTTGCCGGCGTACCGTCTGGAACGGATCAACGCCTGCGGCCAATGTACGATCAATGCCAGCAAGCCGTCGCCAACGGCCGGTTATCCAGCCTGCGCCGATGTCTTGAAAGTAAACATGACAGCATGGTTGGAACATTGAATAACCGTTATTGGCACGCCGTCAAAAACGGCAGCTGAACTTCAATCCGATTGCGTGCCGGCTGCCTGTATTCTGGTCGGCCGGGTTAACAGCCGACCGCTGCAATTTGGGCAGATTCCCCGCATTTCGTCACCACAGCTTTGGCAGAATGTGCATTCATAAGAACAGATCAAAGCCGCCGTGCTATCCGCCGGCAGGGCTGTCTGACAGCGCTCGCATTCGGTTCGCATTTCCAAGGCCATGGTTTGTTTCCCCAATTCATTCCCTTGGATTGATTGCGTTGTGTCAAAGGGTTGCTACAATTCCAATAGGGTAATTCCGATCTAATGTGAATTGCGAAGCAATTCTAAGTGATTGGAAAAATTGCTCTGGTCTTAAGAATAGGAGCATTCCCTTCTCGGAAATGCTCTGTATCGTCGGCAGCCATGGGATTCTATCGCGATGTCGTTTGTTGTACCAAGATTGATCTGGCTGGCATTCAACCCAATGACCATTTTGCTGGTGTTGATCTGTGTTGCGTTGCTCTTGCAATTGACCATTTGGCGCCGCGCGGGCCGGCGGCTGTTGGTTTTCTGCGCGACGATCATTGTTATTTTATCTGTCCTTCCCATTGGTAGTTTGATGCTCGCCGCGTTGGAAGGACAATATCCCCCGATGCGCCGTTTCCCCCAAAGGGTCGATGGCATCATTGTATTGGGTGGCGCGACGCAGCCTCTGATTGCCATTGTGCGCAATCAGACCTCGGTGAATGATAATGCCGACCGGCTGTTGGAATTCGCCGCTCTGGCCCGGCGCTACCCCGAGGCCAGGCTGGTATTTTCGGGCGGATATGGTGGTTTGGGTGAATCGGTTCTGACCCAGGCGGATGTGGTTGCCCGTTTGCTAAAGGAAGGTGGCCTGGACACCAGCCGGATCGTATTCGAGGCCGAGGCCCGCAATACCAATGACAGCCCCCGCCTGATCAGCGAACGCATCCGGCCCCGACCAAACGAGGTCTGGCTGCTCGTCACCTCGGCCGCGCATATGGCGCGCTCATTGGGGGTGTTTCGAAAGCAGGGTTGGAATGTCATTGCCTACCCCTGCGATTACCGAACACGGGGCGGCATGCGCTCGCTGACATTCAGGTTTGATATCTCCGGCGGCCTGCATCAGTTCGCCCAAGCCAGCCGGGCGTGGACCGCTTTGGCGGCCTACTATGTCATGGGGCGCATCAACGAATTATTCCCGCCGGCCCTGCCGCCGGCATCCTAGATTTTTTTCGATATTCATCGAATCAAGTCTAGCGCATGTCGCGTTCAATTGAACGCGACATGCGCTAAAACCTTTAAGATAGA
>JAPYPT010000293.1 GCA_029937535.1 Alphaproteobacteria bacterium | reverse complement strand
GTGTAGTCGTAGGCCACGACCACGGCGCGGGAATGTTCGTCGTCGAAATGTTCGCCGTTGATGGCGGCGGTGCCGGCCACCACGCCGTCGGCGGGCGTCCTCTTGCGCAGGGCATTCAGATCATGGCGCTGGTGCTGTTGGGCCACGATCAGCGGCCAGTATTCCTGGAATGAGCCGTCATCGACCAGTTGCGCGATGCTTTCACGCACCATGCGGTAGCCGCGCGCCTTGTGCTTGGCGACGGCTTCCTGGCGGTTCTCGTCCAGGGTGAAGGCGTGGCAGTCAATGGATTCCCGCAGGTCGGCGCGGATATGGTCCGGGTCCAGGGCAGCGCCCGTGGCGGCGTCCGCATCGCCGCCCGAAATCTCCATTTCCTCGATGAAGGCGATGGGATAACCCTCCCGCACCACATCGCCCTGGGTCATGGTCACGTCCCGGATGATGCCGCTGCACGAGGCCGTGATGATATGTTCCATCTTCATGGCCTCGACCACCGCGACCTGCTGGCCCGCACTCACCTCGTCGCCGATGGCCACATCGATGGAGACAATGGTGCCCTGAATGGGCGCGATCAGACCAAGGGCGCCGTCCGGTCCCGTGATAGGAACCTCGTCAACCCCGCCAACCTCCGAGGCCTGGGCCGCCTTGACCTGGGCGTCATGGGCGAACAGGGCCAAGGGGTCCTGGCTCTCGATCCGAGCGCCGGCATAGCCATCCCTACTTTGTGGCTCCACCGCTTGCGGGCCGACAAACCGCTGTTTTCGCGTGCCATTGGCAGCGGCCAGATCAGTCATGTTCTCGTCAACCCAGCGGGTGTGCACACAGGCGGCGGCGAAATCTTCATGGCCCAGGATGTTTTGCAGAAAGGCAATATTGACATCCACGCCTTCCAGGCGGAATTCGCTCAGGGCCCGTTGGGTGCGGGCAATCGCCGCCCCGAAATCGCGACCCGGCGCGTGGCAAATCACCTTGGCCAGCAGGGAATCAAAGGCCGATGAGGTACGATAGCCGGCATAGCCGAAACCATCCGTGCGCACGCCAGGACCGCTGGGCGCCTCATAGACGGCCAAGGTGCCGCCACCGGGGCGTATCGTGCCGTCGGCGGCGAATGTCTCCATATTCACGCGGGCCTGAATGGCATAACCGCGAGGGAGGGCAATGGCGGGATCATCCAGGCCCAGTTCGGCCAGAGTAGCACCGCCCGCCAGCCGGATCTGGCTTTGCACCAGATCCACGCCGGTCACCGCCTCGGTCACGGTATGCTCGACCTGCAGGCGGGCGTTGGCTTCGATGAAGACAAATGACGGGTCGGCGGCGGCGTCATCCACCAGAAATTCAAAGGTGCCGAGGTTGGTGTATTCGACACTGCGGGCGAAGCGGACGGCGGCATCGATGATCCGGCGGCGCAGGCCGTCATCCAGGCCCGGCGCCGGGGCGATCTCAACAATCTTTTGATAGCGGCGCTGGATACTGCAATCCCTCTCACCCAGGTGCGCCACGGCGCCTGTCCCATCGCCCAGGATTTGCACTTCGATATGGCGGGCGCGGCGGATAAAGGCCTCCACATAGACCTCCTCCCGGCCAAAGGCCGCCTTCGCTTCCGAACGGCAGCGTGCATAGGCCGATCCGATCTCGTCCGCCGCCATGACGGCGCGGGTGCCCCGGCCGCCGCCGCCCGCGATGGCCTTGATGATCATGGCGCCGTCCGGTCCCAGTTGTTCAAAAAACGCCGTTGCCTCGGCCAAGGTAACCGCATGGTCCAGTCCCCGGACAACGGGCACATCGGCGTCGACGGCGGCGGCGCGGGCCCGGGCCTTGTCACCGAACAGATCCAGATGCGCTTCGCCGGGCCCGATGAAGGTCAGGCCGGCTTCGGCGCAGGCACGGGCGAATGCGCCCCGTTCGGCCAGAAAACCATAGCCCGGATGGATCGCGTCGCAGCCCGCCGCCCGCGCCGCCGTGATGATCCCATCCATATCCAGATAAGCCGCCGCGCCAATGCCGGAAAGCGCCACGGCCTCATCCACCATATGGAGATGCAGGCTTTCGGCATCATCCTCTGAATAGACCGCCACCGTGCGCAAGCCCAGATCAGCCGCGGCGCGGGCGATGCGGATGGCGATCTCGCCACGGTTGGCGATCAGAATAGCGGCAATACTCATAACGGATCCTCAATGTCGTTGATGTCGTTGATGTCGTTTTTTGGCGAAAATGCGGCGGTGCAGCATACCAGCCGCCTCCAGGGCAACCAACGTCTGGTTTGCAATCGGTCGCGCCTGCTGCTCATAATGGCAAAAATATCCGGGAGGAGATGTTCGGTATGAGTGCCCTGGAAGGCGTCAAGGTCGTGGAGTTCGCCGGTGGCGTGGCAGTCGGCTATTGCGGCGCCTTGCTGGCGGCCTGTGGCGCCGAAGTGATCAAGGTGGAGGCACCGGGTCACGGTGATGCGGTCCGCCACCTACCCCCCTTTGGCGAAGGCGCGGCGGCGCCGGAAGCCAGTGGCATGCATGCATTCCTGAGCGCGGGGAAAACCTCGGTTGCCATCAATTTAGCGGCCGAAGGCGGCAGGGGCCTGGCCCAACGACTGGCGGGTGGCGCCGATATCGTGCTTGAGGCCCTTGGCCCCGGCCAGGCGGACGCCGCCGGTCTGGGGCATGGGCGCCTGAAAGAGCAGGCGCCGGGTCTGATCATGGTGGCCTTGAGCTGGTTCGGCGATGACGGGCCCCGGCGGGACTGGGCCGGCAGCGACGCCATTGCCCAGGCCTTGGCCGGGTTTATCTATCCGATCGGCCAGAAAGACGGCCCGCCGATCATTCCAGGCGGATATGCGGCCCAAATCACCGGCGGCCTGACGGCCTTTATCGCCACCATGTCGGCGCTGATTGGCAACCTATCGGGCGATGACGGCGTCTTGATCGATCTATCCATTCTGGAGGCGCAAACCACCTATACCGAAACCGCCGGCGTGCGGCATGCCTATGATGGCGGCGTTTCCGTGCGCAAGGGCATCAATAAATTCACCCCCACCTATCCCCAGACGATCTATCCCGCCGCCGACGGCTGGATCGGCGTGACCGCCCTGACGCCGGCGCAGTGGCATGCCTGTTGCGAACTGATCGGCGCGCCGGAACTGGCCGACGATCCGCGCTTCAGCACCTCCGCCGGGCGCAACCAACGGGCTGACGAGCTGGACACCTACCTGGTGCCGCTATTCGCCAAACGCCCGGCGCTCGAATGGTTTCACGAAGGTCAGGCCAGGCGCGTCCCCTTTGCCCTGGTGCCCACCATGGCGGACCTGGCCGATCTGGATCATTTTCAGGCCCGAGAGGTATTGGCGAAGTACGAACACCCGGATCTGGGCACCTTTCCCGCCGCCGCCATTCCCTGGAAGCTGGCCGCCACGCCCCTGCGCCGGGGCGGCATGGCGCCGCGTTTGGGCCAGCACACCCATGCGGTCTTGTCCCGTACGCTTGGCCTGGATGATGACCAAATCGCGGCGTTGTCGGCCGCCGGCGCCATCGCCCTGGGAGGGGACCGCCCATGACCGGCCCGCAACCGCTTCGCGGCATCCGCATCATCGATCTGACCATGGGCTGGTCCGGCCCCTTGGCGACGCGGCATCTGGCCGACATGGGCGCCGAAGTGATCAAGATTGAATCCTGCGGCTATCCCGATTGGTGGCGCGGTTGGGAAAATACCCCCGAGGCCCTGGCCAGCCGGGAGCATGAGAAAAGCCCGGCCTTCAACCAGGTCAACCGCAACAAACTGGGCATCACCATCGATCTCACCCAGGCGGATGGCCGCGCCCTGGCCTTGAAACTGGTGGCCGGCGCCGATGCGGTGATCGAGAACCAGGCCACGGGCGTCATGGCCAAACTGGGCCTCTCCTATGACGAACTACGGGTGGTGAACCCAAGCATCATCATGCTCTCGCTGCCGGCCTTCGGGGTGGAGGGGCCCTGGTCGGGCTATCGCGGCTATGGCTCGACCGTGGAACATGGCGCCGGCCTGCCGCACCTATCGGGCGATGAGGGTGGCCCGCCGATCCAGACCCACATCGCCTATGGCGATGCCTGCGGCGGTTTGAACGCCGTCGCCGCCCTGTTGGTGGGTTTGTTCCACCGCAAGCGCACGGGCCAGGGCCAGCGCATTGATATCAGCCAGGTCGAGGGCATGCTGCAACTGGGCGTGCACGGCACCATTGCCCAGGGCCTGACCGGGTCGCCGCCGACCCGCACCGGTAACCGCCACCCGACCTTCGTGCCTCATGGCTGTTTCGCCTGCGCCGAGGCCGATACCTGGCTGGTAATCGCGGTGACCGATGATGAAATGTGGCCGGCGTTGTGCGCTGTCATGGACCGCGCCGATCTGGGCGAAAATCCGCATCTGGAAAAGGCGGCCGGGCGCCGCGCCGCGGAAAGCGCCCTGGAAAAAGCCATCGCCGCCTGGGCCCGCGGAATGGATGCACATGAGGCCATGCAGGCACTGCAGGATGCGGGTGTTGCCGCCGGCGTGGCCCAGCGGCCCACGGACCTGCTGCATGATCCCGCCTACGTTTCGCGCGGCTTTTGGCAAGAACTGGACCGCGCCGTTGTCGGCCCCAAGCCGCACCCAACGACCGCCTGGCGCTTCAATGGCGAACGGGGGCCGTTGCACAGGCCGTCGCCGCTGCTAGGCGAACACAATCAACAAATACTTGGCGGCATTCTTGGCCTGGGCGAGGACGAACTTGCCGAATTGGAGGCAGCCGGCATCATCGGCACCGTGCCCATCGCGCCGAAGCGGCCCGGCAAGGCTAAATCCTAAGGAGCGGACCCATGGTTGCGACAGAGTTATTTCGGCTGACGGCTTGCGAGGCTGTTGAACGGCTGCGCAAGGGCGACATCTCGCCCTTGGAGCTGATTGACGCCGCCGAGGCCCGCATGAGCGTGGTCGAGCCGGAGATCAATGCCTTGCCCACGCCCTGCCTGGACCGGGCCCGGGAACATGCGCAACGGATCATGGCCGGCAAGGACTGCGAGGCCAAAGGTGAACCGGGCTGGCTGGCCGGGCTTCCCGTGGCGATCAAGGACCTGGCCGATGTCGCCGGCGTGCGCAGCACCTATGGCTCGCCCATCTTCGCCGACCACGTGCCGGACGTCTCGCACCCCCTGGTACAACGGATCGAACGGAACGGCGGCATTGTCATCGCCAAGTCGAACACGCCGGAGTTCGGCGCCGGCGGCTCCACCTTCAACGAGGTCTTCGGCAAGACGCGCAATCCCTGGAATACCTCCCTGACGCCCGCCGGCTCCACGGGCGGCGGGGCGGCGGCGTTGGCGGCGGGCGAGATTTGGCTGGCGCATGGCAGCGACCACGGCGGCAGCCTGCGCCGTCCCGCCACCTATTGTTCCGTGGTCGGGCTGCGGCCATCGCCCGGACGGGTCACCAGAGGCGTGGTCAACACCATGTTTTCACCCCTGTCCGTGCAGGGCCCCATGGCCCGCAACGTGCCCGACGTGGCGTTGTTTCTGGACACCATGGCGGGCTTTTGTCCCGCCGACCCCATGACCTTCGACGCCCCCGCGACGTCCTTCAGCGCGGCGGTACAGATGGCCGGGGCGCCGCGCCGGGTGGCCTTTGCCGAGACCATTGGCCAATCCCCCGTGGACCGGGAAACCAGGGATATCTGCCGCGCCGCCATGAAGGTTTTTGAGGCCACGGGAGCGGAGGTAGAGGAAATCAGCATCGATTTCCCGAATGTTGAAGACACCTTTCTGGCCTTGCGTTCGCAGCAATTCGTCATCGACCGGGAACTACAACTGCAAAGCCATGGCAACCAGATCAAGCCCGACATCATCTGGAACACCGAGCTGGGCCTGAAGCAATCCACCTCCGACCTGGCGGCGGCGGAGCGAGGCCGGGCGGCGCTGTATGCCCGTTTCATGGATTTGTTCGCCACCTATGATCTGATTGTGACGCCCGGCGCCAACACCCCGGCCTTCGATGTGGATCTGCGCCATCCCGTCGCCATAGACGGCATCAAGCTGGAGCATTACATGGCGGCATCGACCCTGACGGCTGCCGTGACCATGTGCGCCTCGCCGGCCCTGTCCCTGCCCTGCGGCTTCGATCAATTCGGCCGCCCCATCGGTTTGCAAGTGGTGGGCCGGCCACGGGGAGAGGCGTCCCTGCTGGCGGCGGGCGCCCTGTATGAAGCTGAATGCGGTTTGTCCACACAAGTGCCGATCGATCCTCGTTCCGGTACGGTGCCACCGCTCTAGATGTGAGTTCTCAATAGGTTGTTCATT
>JAPYPT010000292.1:1877-6300 GCA_029937535.1 Alphaproteobacteria bacterium | reverse complement strand
GCAATGATGGCGGCGGCCTTTGTTTTGGCTGTCTCGTCCACGACCCTGGCATTTACGAGACAATCACCTTTGACGTGCGGGCATTGACGGACGAGCCGGTCAATCTGACGGCGGAACTGGACAGGCCAAGGGGTGATGGGCCTTTTCCCGCCGTGGTCATGCTGCATGGTTGTGGTGGGCCATGGAAAAGATGGGGCGACGGCTGGTCAAGGCGGCTGGTCGAATGGGGCTATGTCGTCCTGCAGCCGGACAGTTTCGGCGCGCGGGACTATCCCAAGGGCGTCTGTCATCTGCCACACGCTATTGGACCCCTGCGCCGGGTAGCCGACGCATTTACCGCCAAGGCCTATCTGGAAGGCCTTCGGTACGTGGATAAAACACGGATTGCGGTTCTGGGCATGTCCCATGGCGGCTGGACGATCATGTATGCCGTGCAAAACCAATTCGACGACCAGCCCATGCGGCCCAACCCCTTCGCGGCGGCCGTGGCCATCTATCCCTATTGCGTGCACCAAGTCGCGCGCTTGGATGCCCCGCTGCTGATCCTGATAGGCGCGGCGGACGATTGGACCTATGCCGACCGAAGCAAACAGATGAAGGTGATCGGTCCGCCCGAAGGAACCAGGCCCCATGAACTAACCCTAAAAATCTATCCCGACGCCCATCATGGCTTTGATGTGCCCGGCGTCGATTTTGAGGTCATGGGCCATACCATGAAATACGATCCGGTCGCGGCCCAGGATGCCATTCAACAAGTGCGGCGCTTTCTGGCAAAACATTTGAACAAGATGTGAGCCTTCAATCGCCGGTGCGCAGCCGCTTCAGGATGTAGACGCGAACGGCACGGCTGAGCCCGGCCGTGCGTTGGGCGTCGATTTCGGCGATCAGGGCGGTCATGGTGCGGCGGTCCCCTTGCGCCAGGCGGCGGAATTCGTTCCAAAAGGCCCGCTCCATGGACAGGGAGGTCTGGTGCCCGGTAATGCGGAAGGAACGGCGCAGCAGTTCCGCTTCATCACCATCACCGTTATCGCCATCGCCGGGCATTTCAGGCGCGGTCTATTTCGGGCCCAGCATTTTTTGCGGCTGCACGAACTTGTCGAAATCCGCCTCCGCCACCAGCTTCAAATGCAGGGCCGACTGGCGCAAGGTCAGGCCCTTCACATGGGCATGCTTGGCGATCTTGGTGGCGTTGTCATAGCCGATGTGGGGCGCCAGCGCCGTCACCAACATCAACGACTGCGCCATCAAATCGGCGATACGTCCTTCATTGGCCTTGATCCCGACCACGCAATTGTCGGTGAAACTGTTGGAAGCATCGCCCAGCAATTGGATCGATTGCAGCAGGGAATAAATCATCACCGGCTTGAAAACATTCAATTCCATATGCCCACTGGCGCCCGCGATGGTAACCGTGGTGTGGTTGCCGATGACCTGGGCACAGACCATGGTCATGGCCTCGCACTGGGTCGGGTTGACCTTGCCCGGCATGATGGAGGAGCCGGGTTCATTCTCGGGCAGGCTCAACTCGCCCAAGCCCGAGCGCGGGCCCGAGCCCAGCAGCCGGATGTCGGAGGCGATCTTCATCAATGACGCGGCGAGGGTATTCATGGCGCCCGAGGCCTCGACCACCGCGTCGTGGGCCGCCAGGGCCTCGAACTTATTCGCCGCCGTCTTGAACGGCAGCCCGGTGATGGAGGCAATTTGCGCCGCGACACGCTTATCGAAACCGACCGGCGCGTTCAACCCGGTGCCCACCGCCGTGCCGCCCTGGGCCAGTTGATGGAGCCGGGGCAGGGTGTCCTTGACCCGGGCGATGCCGTATTTGACCTGCATGGCGTAGCCGGAAAACTCCTGACCCAAGGTCAGGGGCGTGGCGTCTTGCAGATGGGTGCGGCCGATCTTGATCAGCTTGTTGAACGCCTTGGCCTTGGCATCCAGCGCGCCGTGCAAATGCTCCAGCGCCGGGATCAGCAGTTGATCGATCTGGCGTACCGCCGCCACATGCATGACCGTGGGGAAGGTATCGTTGGAGGATTGGCTCATATTGCAATGATCGTTGGGATGCACGGGAGACTTGGAGCCAATCTTGCCCTTGAGCATCTCTATGGCCCGGTTGGAGATCACTTCGTTGGCGTTCATGTTGCTTTGCGTGCCCGAGCCGGTCTGCCAGACAACGAGGGGAAAATGATCATCCAACTGGCCGCCCGCGACCTCTTTTGCGGCCCGGACAATGGCGCGGCCGCGTCTTTTATCCAGGACGCCCAGTTCCATGTTGGCTTCCGCCGCGGCCTGCTTGACGATGCCAAAGGCATGCACCGCCGGCAGGGGCATGCGTTCCCAGCCGATCTTGAAGTTTTGCCGTGAACGCTGGGTCTGCGCCCCCCAATAACGGTCGCTGGGCACCTTGATGGCGCCAAAGCTGTCTGTTTCGCTGCGGGTTTTGATCTTATCTTTGCTCATTGGCCCATAAGCCTCCATCATCGGAATTACGCGTTGGCATCAAACACACTGAGTACAGGGATAGCACGCATGAAGGTATTATTGAACGGCGGCGTCGCGGGACGCGGCATGAAAATCCTCTCGGAACGTTTCGGCGACCGGGTCAGCCTGGCACAAATGTCCGCCGGCGATGAGGCCGCGACAATCGCCGGGCATCTGGCCTGGGCCGAAGTCATGATCAGCATCAATTATGACGCCGCCATGCCGCCCGCGCCAAATTTAAAACTGCTGCAAATCCCGGCCTCGGGCCTGGACGCCATCACGCTTGCAGCGGTGCCGGCCCAGGCCGCCGTTTGCAATGTTTATGAGCACGAAGTGGCGATCGCCGAATACACCTTCAACGGCATGTTGGAATGGGTGGTCGGCCTGGCCCGGCGCAATGCGGCCTTCAAGGGCGGCGACTGGACGGGCACGCCATCCCTGGGCGGGGCGACGCGGGGGGAGTTGTCCGGCATGACGGTTGGCTGTCTTGGTTACGGCAATATCGGCCGGGCCATCGCGCGCCGGGCCCTGGCCTTCGATATGAACGTCATGGCCCTGACCCGAAATCCACGGGCCCTGGAGCCCGAACCCACCTTCATGGGCGGCTATGGCGATCTTGGCAAGGTTTTAGCGGCAGTGGATTTCCTGGTGATCTGCTGTCCCCTGACCGAAGGCACCCGGGGCATCATCGGCGCCGGGGAATTGGCGGCAATGAAAGACAGCGCCGTGGTGATCAACGTGGCGCGGGGTCCTATCGCCGATGAGGACGCCCTGTTCGCGGCGCTGTCGAATGGCGTTATCGGCGGCGCCGTGCTGGATACCTGGTATCAATATCCCAGTGCCGATGACCAGGAAATCCGCCCCTCGAAACAGCCCTTTCATGAACTGGACAATGTGCTCATGACACCGCATATTTCCGGCTGGTCGGAAGGGCAGCAGCAACGGCGCTGGGCCCGGACCGGCGACAATATTGAAGCTCTCATGGCGGGCGGCGATCTGATCAACCTGATCCGCCCGGCCCAGCCCTAGATTAGGAATAGGCGTATGCAGGACCAATACGAAACCCTTTTGCTGGATCGGCCTCAGGATCACGTCCTCCAGGTCACCATCAACCGCCCCGACAGGCGCAACGCCATGAACACCCAGGTGGGCCGTGACCTGCTGGATCTGTTTTCCTCGCTATTGCTGGACCCCGGCGATGCCCGCACCGTGATCCTGACCGGGGCCGGCGACAAGGCCTTTTGCGCCGGGGGTGATCTGAAAGAGCGCGAGGGCATGACGGACGAGACCTGGCGCCTGCAACACGCCATATTCGAACAGGCGGTCTATCATCTGATGGATTGCCCGGTGCCCGTGATCGCCGCCGTCAATGGCGCCGCCTTCGGGGGCGGCTGCGAAATGGCCTTGGCGGCCGATTTTATCTATGCCGTCGAGGGCGCCCGCTTTGCCCTGACGGAAGTGACCCTGGGCATTATTCCAGGCTGCGGCGGGACCCAGAACCTGCCACGCGCCGCGGGTAGCCGGCGGGCCAAGGAAATCCTGTATACGGGCAGCCCCTTCACGGCCGCCGAAGGCCTGGAATGGGGCATCGTCAATAAGGTTCTCGCGGCGGACGAATTACTGCCGGCCGCGCTGGAAACGGCGGCCCGCATGGCCGGCAATGGCCCCCTGGCCCTGCGCCAGGCCAAGCGTTCGGTCAATCTAGGGATGGGCACGGACCTGACCACGGCCCTGGGCATCGAGGTGGAGGCCTATAACCGCCTGGTGCCCACGGAAGACCGCCGCGAAGGCGTCCTGGCCTTCAACGAAAAGCGCAAGGCGAACTATGTTGGGCGCTAGGGACGTGGCGCCGCGACTTGGCGATCTTGGATTACGGCGTTTAGCCGTATTTTGGGTACACGTAACAAGTACATGTCCCCATAATACTCCGCCGGTGAAAATT
>JAPYPT010000292.1:0-1777 GCA_029937535.1 Alphaproteobacteria bacterium | reverse complement strand
TTCAAGGACTAGCGCCATTGAGGCGCGCAGCCTTCGTGGCGCTTGAACGAAATAGAGGGCGCCCGAGGCGCCCTCGAAAATAGTAAGAGGAGTGACAGAATGACCGACACAATGGATCTGATCCAGATGGACTTGGGCCCGGACTATCAGGAAGTCCGCGACGGGGTGCGCAAGGTTTGCGCCGACTACCCCTTGGAATACTGGCGGGAAAAGGACGAGATAGCCGAATACCCGCAGGAATTCGTCGATGCCATGACGGAAGCGGGCTATCTGGGCGCCCTGATCCCGGAAGAATACGGCGGCGCCGGCCTGCCGATCCGGGCCGGGTCCGTCATATTGGAGGAAATCCACGCCTCGGGCTGCTCGGCGGCGGCCTGTCATGCCCAGATGTACATCATGGGCACGGTGTTGCGCCACGGCAGCGAGGCACAGAAACGCAAATATCTGCCGGGCATCGCCAATGGCGACATCCGCCTGCAGGCCTTTGGCGTATCCGAACCCACGTCGGGCACCGACACCACGCAACTGAAAACCCGCGCCGTGCGTCAGGGCGATCATTACGTGATTAATGGCCAGAAGATCTGGACATCCCGGGCCAAACAGTCGGACCTGATGTTGCTGCTGGCGCGCACCACGCCCCTGGACGAAGTGGCCAAACGCACGGACGGGCTGTCGACAATTCTGGTTGATATGCGCACCTCGGTGGGCAACGGCATGGAGATCCAGGGCATTCCCACCATGATCAACCACAGCACCAACTCGGTGTTTTTCGATGACCTGAAGGTACCGGTGGAAAACCTGATCGGCGAGGAAGGCAAGGGTTTCCGCTATATTCTGGACGGCATGAATGCCGAGCGGGTTCTGGTTGCCTCCGAATCCATCGGCGACGGCCGTTGGTTCACCGAAAAAGCGGTCGCCTACGCCAACGAACGGGAGGTCTTCGGCAATCCCATCGGCGCCAACCAGGGCGTCCAGTTCCCCATCGCCCGCCACTACGCCTCCCTCAAGGCGGCGGAATTGATGGTGCGCCAGGCCGCCGCCATGTTCGATGCGGGCCAGCCCTGCGGGGCGGAGGCCAACATGGCGAAAATGCTCGCGTCGGAAGCGGCCTGGGAATTGGCCGACACCTGCATGCAAACCTACGGCGGCTTCGCCTTCGCCAAGGAGTACGACATCGAACGCAAATGGCGCGAGGCCCGGCTATATAGGACGGCGCCGATCTCCACCAACCTGATCCTGGCCTTCGTGGCGCAGCATGTTCTGGGGATGCCAAGGTCCTATTGAGGGGGCCTGCCGGCGACTATGAAAAGCGCTCGCCAAGGTAGCGGCTGATCGGCTATCCTGCGCGGAAGCCGGCCCGGGCGTGCTTCAGATGAGCAGGCTCCGGCGCGCGAAAGGGGTGCGCGATTTTTCCGGCCCAAGTTTTGCAGCCCTATAGAGGACGCTGGAACACATGAGCACAAACCTTAACAATCGCGCCCATCAAGCGACCGACGAAATCTTTGAAATTCTTGGTGTTCGCCCCAGCGGAACCCAAGGCGAAAAAGTCGCGCAAGCCATTGAGCAAGTGATCGTCAAGGCCATAAATAAAGGCGTTGAGCGTTCGACGGACGCGGCCATGGAGATTTGCGCGAGCGACCGGGGCATGGCCGACAGAATCTCGGAAGAGATCCGCACCGCCAACCGGGCCCTCATTATCTCTCTCTCCGCCATGCGTTAGCGTATGTCGCGTTCAATTGAACGCGAGGCCATGCGCTAAAACCTTTAAGATCGAGCA
>JAPYPT010000012.1 GCA_029937535.1 Alphaproteobacteria bacterium | reverse complement strand
TAGAGCAACTTATCCGCATTCAATTGAATCCAATTGAATGCGGGTTGCTCTAGAGGAATTACCATGAGCGATCAGTTGCAAGGCCAACGCCGCCAAGATGTTCTGTCCGGACTATCGGGCTGGCAATTGCAAACGGACCGGGACGCCATCGGAAAATCCTTTGCCTTCAAGGATTTCAACGCCGCCTTCGCTTTCATGACCCGTATCGCCATGCAGGCGGAGGCCATGAACCATCACCCCGAATGGTCAAATATCTACAACCGCGTCGACATCATCCTGACCAGCCACGACGTCGATGGTTTGAGCGAGCGGGATATCACGATGGCCGCCTTCATCGACGAAATTTTTACTCCCTAGCGCGGCGCCATGCGGATGGCGCCGTCGAGGCGGATGGTTTCACCGTTCAGCATGACGTTTTCGACGATCTGGCGGGCCAGTTGGGCGTATTCATGGGGTACGCCCAGTTTCTTGGGGAACGGCACGCTGGCGGCGAGGGAGGCGCGTACATCGTCGGGCAAGGTGCCCAACAAAGGTGTCTCGAATATGCCGGGCGCGATGGTGCAGACGCGGATGCCCTTGTCCGCCAAGTCGCGGGCCACGGGCAGGGTCATGCCGACGATGCCGCCTTTCGAGGCCGAATAGGCGGCCTGGCCGATCTGGCCATCGAAGGCGGCGACGGACGCCGTGTTGATAACGACGCCGCGCTCGCCATGCTCCAGTGGCTCCAGATCCACCATTTCGGTGCTGGCCAGACGGATACAGTTGAAAGTTCCAATCAGGTTGATCTTGATGATCCGTTCGAACTGATCCAGGGGATGTGCATTGCCGCGCGAAGTGGTCTTGACGGCAATGCCGGTACCGGCGCAATTGATCAGAATGCGGGCCGTGCCCAAGGCTTCCTTGGTTTCGCCCAGGGCGGCCGTCACGCTGTCTTCCGAGGTTACGTCGCATTGGCAAAAAATGCCGCCGATGGCGTCGGCGACCGCCATGCCCTTGTCTTCCTGAATATCCCAAATCGCCACCTTGGCGCCCGCATCGGCCAATTCCTTGGCCGTACCCTCGCCCAGACCCGAGGCGCCGCCGGTAATAATTGCTACCTGACCATCTACCTGCATAATCCACAAATCCTTATGTCAAAGCTCTATCGCCGCGTCATAGCAGATGCCGCTACCTCTAGGCAATCGTTGCAATTTCCGCGCCATCACCCATATGCCGGCCATGGCGAAGGCAACCATGTCAAGGGACGAGGCCAAGGTCCGCAAGGACTTCTGGCCCAAGCTGCGCCGGGTGCTGCGCCGGGTTCCCCTTGCCGCTGAATTGCTGGCCGCCTACTATTGCGCCCTGGATGGGAAAACACCCTTGAGTGCCAAGGCGGTTCTTTTGGGCGCCTTGGCTTATTTCATCATGCCGGTGGATCTGGTGCCGGATTTTATCGCCCTGCTGGGCTTTACCGATGACGCGGCGGTGCTGTTCATAGCCTTGCGCCAAGTCCGCCAGCATATCCGCCCCGAACATCGCGAACGGGCCCGGGCCTACCTGAGTGAGAACGCCGAGCGCTAGGGAACTGGGTTGCGTCTATGTAATGGGCCGGGCTTGGCCTAAACTAACAAAAACCGATGGCCGGGGAGTAAGCCGTGACCGAAACGCCAATGTGGCAACCGAACGAACTGCAAGCCGCGAATTCCAACATGGGGCGCTTCATGGCCGAAGTCACCCAGCGCTGGGCGGTCGAGGTGCCTGATTATGCCGCCCTGCATCGATGGTCCGTCGATCACCGGGAGGATTTCTGGACCACTATTTGGGATTTCTGCGGCGTGCGCGCCGCGGCACGGGGCAAGCCGGCCCTGCGCAACGGCGACGCCATGCCCGGCGCTGAATGGTTCCCCGAAGCGCGCCTGAACTTCGCGGAAAACCTGCTACGGGGCGAGGGGCGGGAGGCGGCAATTGTCTTTTGGGGCGAGGAGCGCATCAAACGGACCTTGAGCCATGATGATTTGCGGGCCGAGGTTTCGCGCCTGCAACAAGCCCTGCGGGCGAGCGGCGTCGGGGTTGGCGACCGGGTCGCGGGTTTTCTGCCTAATCTGCCGGAAACCGTCATAGCCATGTTGGCGACGGCCTCGTTGGGCGCGGTGTGGTCCTCCTGCTCGCCGGATTTCGGCATCCAGGGCGTGCTGGACCGTTTCGGCCAGATCGAGCCCAAGGTATTGTTCGTGGCGGATGGTTACTTTTACGGCGGCAAGGAATTCGATTGCCTGGACAAGGTGCGGGGCATCACGGCGCAACTGCCCGGTCTAAAACATTTGGTCGTGGTGCCCTATATGCGGCCAAAACCGCCCCTTGATGATTTGCCGGTGGCGGTACTGTGGGACGATTTTCAGACGCCGCATGCGGCAGATGAGATCGAATACACCCGGGTGCCGTTTAATTCGCCGCTCTACATCATGTATTCATCGGGCACCACGGGGGCGCCGAAATGCATCGTGCATGGGGTTGGCGGCACCATCCTGCAGCATTTGAAGGAGCATCAACTGCACGCCGACGTGCGACCGGGAGATCGGGTATTTTTCTTCACCACCTGCGGCTGGATGATGTGGAACTGGCTGGTCTCGGGCCTGGCCTCGCGGGCAACCATCCTGCTGTTTGATGGTCTGCCGGCCCATCCGGACGGCAATATTCTGTTCGATTTCGCCCAGGCCGAGGGCGCGACCCACTTCGGAACCTCCGCCAAGTGGCTGGATTCCATCGCCAAGGCCGGCATCGCGCCCATTGAGAGTCACGATCTGTCAAAACTGCGGGTGCTGTTGTCCACCGGCTCGCCCCTCTCGCCCCAAGGCTTCGATTACGTTTATGACAAGATCAAGGGCGATGTTCATCTCGCCTCCATTTGCGGCGGCACCGACATTGTCTCCTGTTTCATGGGCGGAGTGCCGATCCTGCCGGTCTGGCGGGGCGAGATCCAGGCCCCGGGCCTGGGCATGCGGGTCGAGGTCTTCGATGAAACCGGCCAGGCCACCGCGACCGGTCAGGGCGAATTGGTCTGTAGCGCCCCCTTCCCCTCCATGCCCATCGGATTCTGGAACGATGACGACGGCAGCCGTTATCACGCCGCCTATTTCGATGTTTATCCCAATGTCTGGCGCCACGGTGATTGGGTTTCGTTCACCGAACATGGCGGCATGGTGGTCTATGGCCGCTCGGACGCGACCCTCAACCCCGGCGGCGTCCGCATCGGCACGGCGGAAATCTACCGCCAGGTGGAACAGTTGGAAGAGGTTCTGGAAGGTTTGGTGATCGGCCAGCAATGGGAGAGCGATACCCGCATTGTCCTCTTTGTCATTCTACGCGAAGGTTTCATCCTGGACGATGATCTGATCAAACGCATCCGCGATAAAATCCGCACCGGCGCCTCCCCCCGCCACCTGCCCGCACTGGTCCTGCAAGTCAGCGATATCCCCCGCACCGTCAACGGCAAGATCACCGAACTGGCCGTCACGGACGTCATCCACGGCCGGGCGGTGAAGAACCGCGAGGCGCTCGCCAATCCGGAAGCTCTTGAGCTGTACAAGGATATGCCGGAGTTGGCCGATTAGGCCGCGACAATTGGCGTGATTTACCGCTCAATCTTTTTGCGCAGGCCGCGTTCGGCGACATCAAGATCATGGCGCGCCTGCAAGTTGACCCAGAATGCAGCCGTCGTGCCAAAGAACCGTCCCAGCCGCAACGCCGTATCAGTCGTAATCGACCGCCGTCCAAGCACAATATCGTTGGCCCGAGAACGGGGCACCTTGATGGACTTGGCGAGCCTATACACGCTGACATCCATGGGTCTCAGGAACTCGTCACGCAAAATCTCGCCGGGATGCACGGTAGGCATGCGCCGTCCCGTAGCAATATCGGAAAAATCCAATCGGCCCGCCTCTAGATCATCGCGTTTGATTGCCATTCACTTGTTCCTCAATGGTAGTCAACAATTTCGACGTCCCCGCCCCTTAACGTCATCGCCAGGCTTGACCCACTGTTGTCCGGTTTAATTTTTCGGACGGCGCGTCACGCAAACGGACATGCAAAACATAACCAGATTACCGCATTGCCTTGGATGCCCTGGATGCCCGGATCAAGTCCGGGCATGACATATTTGGCTGTTTTTAGCCGAAAACACGCTCTCTTCGTCATTGCCGGGCTCGACCCGGCTATCCAGGGCAACGAACTCAAGTCTTTGCAGCTCTGGATCGTAACTCTATGCCGCCTCCACCAGGCGGTCGTTGATGGTCAGGCCGCCATCGGTGGCGGAGACGTTGATGGTTTCGCCGTCGTTGATGACGCCCTCCAGGATCAGGCCGGCGAGGGGGTTTTGCAGCTGCTTCTGGATCACCCGCTTCAAGGGCCGGGCGCCGTAGACCGGGTCGTAGCCGGCCTTGGCCAGCCAGTCGCGGGCCTGGGTGTCGAGTGACAGCATCAGGTGCCGGTCGGCCAACAGGGCGGTCAGATAGCGCAATTGGATATCGACGATGCCGCCCATATGTTCCCGTGCCAGGCGGTGAAACAGGATCATCTCATCCAGGCGGTTGAGGAATTCGGGCCGGAAATGTGATTGCACCATGGCCATGACGGCGCCACGGGCGGCATCCGAATCCTCGCCGTCGGCCAGGGCGGCGAGATGTTCGGAGCCCAGGTTGGAGGTCAGAACAATGATCGAATTGGTGAAATCAACCGTCCGGCCCTGACCATCGGTCATGCGGCCGTCATCAAGCACCTGCAACAGCACATTGAAGACATCCGGGTGGGCCTTTTCCACTTCGTCGAACAGCACCACCTGATAGGGCCGCCGGCGCACGGCTTCCGTCAGGGCGCCGCCTTCATCGTAACCGACATAGCCGGGCGGCGCACCGATCAGGCGGGCCACGGCATGTTTTTCCATATATTCCGACATATCGATGCGGGTCATGGCCCCTTCATCATCAAAGAGAAATTCAGCCAGGGCCTTGCACAATTCCGTCTTGCCGACACCGGTGGGGCCCAGGAACAAGAACGAGCCGATCGGCCTTGAAGGATCCTGCAACCCGGCGCGGGCCCGGCGCACGGCGTTGGCAACGGCGGCCAGCGCCTCCTCCTGGCCAATGACCCGCTCGCTCAGGCGCTGTTCCATGGCCAGCAGTTTATCACGCTCGCCCGCCAGCATCTTTTCGACCGGAATACCGGTCCAACGGGCCACGACGGCGGCGATATCTTCTTCCCCCACCACTTCGCGCAACATCGCGCCGTTGCCGTCCGCACCGACGGATTCAGCCGCCGCAATGCGTTTGCCCAGGTCAGGGATGACACCATATGTCAGTTCCGAGGCCCGGCCCAAGTCGCCTTGACGCTGGGCCGCCTCGGCTTCCATGCGGGCTTGCTCCAATTGTTCCTTGAGATCTTGCGCCTCGCTGAGCTTTTCCTTTTCCCCCTGCCAGGCGGCGGTCAGCGTGGCCGAGCGGCTTTCCAGATCGGCCAATTCGCTTTCCAATTTCCCCAGACGCTCGGCGGAGGCATCGTCTTCCTCTTTTTTCAACGCCTCGCGCTCAATCTTCAGTTGAATGATGCGCCGGTCCAGTTCGTCAATTCCTTCCGGCTTGGAATCCACTTCCATGCGAATGCGGCTGGCGGCCTCGTCCATCAGATCGATGGCCTTGTCGGGCAGAAACCGGTCCGCGATGTAGCGATTCGACAGGGTCGCGGCCGCCACCAGGGCACTATCGGAAATACGCACGCCGTGATGCAGCTCGTACTTCTCGTTCAAACCGCGCAGGATGGAGATGGTGTCCTCCACCGACGGCTCCAGCACCATGACGGGCTGGAAACGGCGCGCCAGGGCGGCGTCCTTCTCGATATGCTTGCGGTATTCGTCCAGGGTGGTGGCGCCGACGCAATGCAACTCACCCCGCGCCAGGGCCGGTTTCAACAGGTTCGAGGCATCCATGCTGCCTTCCGCGGCGCCCGCGCCGACCAGGGTATGCAATTCGTCGATGAACAGCACGATTTCACCGGCGGCGGCCTCGACCTCCGAAAGCACGGCCTTCAACCGTTCCTCGAATTCGCCGCGGAACTTGGCGCCGGCGATCAGGGCGCCCAGATCCAGCACCAGCAGGCTTTTGTTCTGCAGGCTTTCGGGCACATCACCGTTAATGATGCGGATGGCCAGGCCTTCAACGATGGCGGTCTTGCCCACGCCCGGTTCGCCAATCAGGACCGGATTGTTTTTCGTGCGGCGGGATAATACCTGGACCGTGCGGCGAATTTCCTCGTCCCGGCCGATCACCGGATCCAACTTGCCGTCGCGCGCCGCTTCCGTCAGGTCACGGGCATATTTCTTCAAGGCGTCATAGGCGTTTTCCGCCGTGGCGCTGTCCGCCGTGCGGCCCTTGCGCAGGTCATTAATGGCGCTGTTCAAGTTTTGCGGCGTTAAGCCGGCTTTCTCCAGGGCGGCGGCGGCGGGCGTGCCCGTCGCCAGGGCCAAGGCCAGCAGCAAACGTTCCGCCGTGACGAAACTGTCACCGGCCTTTTCCGCGATTTGTTCCGCCGCTTCGAACAGGCGGGCCATCTCGGGCGCCATATAAAGCTGCCCGGCACCGCTGCCCTCGACCTTGGGTAACTTCGCCAAGGCGGCATCATTGCTCTGACGGGCCGCCGTTACATCGCCTTCCGCCGCGCCAATCAGGGATGCGGCCATTCCCTCCTCGTCATCAAGCAGGACCTTGAGGAGATGTTGCGGGCTGAATTGCTGATGCCCCGACCGTTGCGCCAGGGTTTGGGCGGCCTGTACAAAACCACGGCTACGCTCTGTATATTTTTCGAAATCCATGCTGCTTTCCTCTCTAAGCACGTCTGACACAACCCTGAATCAGAGCCTGCGATCAACGCCTTGCAGTCGATGCCCGGTCCTTCTATGAAGCAACCATGACAACCCATAATACATCCTGAATATGGTGTTGCCGAAGCGCAACACAAGACTTGATAAATATGGATTTGGTTAATCATGAGCCGTATCGCACAGATATACCGTTATCCAGTGAAGGGCCTCAGCCCGGAGGCCCTATCGAAGGCCGAACTGACGCCGGGACAATGTATCCCCCTGGACCGCGCCTTTGCCCTGGCCCATGGCTCAACCCAATTCGATGCGATCAACCCGAAGTTTCTGCCCAAGACCAAATTTTTAATGCTGGCCCGGAATGAACGGCTTGCCGCTCTGGCAACCCGCTATCTCGATGATAGTCAGGAACTGGTGATCGAGCGGGATGGCAAGCAGGTCGCCCGCGGCCGGCTGGATCTGCCGGTGGGGCGGCAAATGATCGAACAATTCTTTGCCGCCTATATGAAGGACGAGGTGCGCGGCAGCCCAAAATTGCTCCGCGCCCGGGGACATACCTTTTCCGATGTGCCCCGCCATTGTCTGTCCCTGATCAATATTTCCTCGCTGCGGGAATTGGAACGGGTGATGAGAATGCCCCTCGATCCCCTGCGCTTTCGGGCCAACCTGTATTTTGATACGGGCGTGCCGTGGCAAGAATTCGACTGGTGCGACAAGGAATTCCGGATCGGCGGCGTCTCTGTACAGGGCCGGGCGCGGATCGAACGATGTGCCGCCACCAATGTAAACCTGGAAACCGCCAGTCGGGATGCCAACATACCGCTGCAACTACAGCAGGCCTTTGGCCATGCCGATATGGGCATCTATGTGGATGTATTAACCGCCGGCACCGTCAGTCTCGGCGATACGGTAACGCCGCCGTAGACTTCTCCCTTCACGCCAATGGCAGAGGCGCATGGTTCGAAGGGTGGCGCGGCAAAGCGCCAGGAAGGCCGCTAACCGGGTTCGACGTCTTCGACCACCGGTGTCACCGCCTCTTCGGTTTCCGTTACCACTGCCTCGGCGGCTTCAGCGACCGCGGCTTCGGCGACCGCGGCCTCCGGTGGAGGCGTGGGGCGGCGGCGGCGGCGGCGTGGCTGCCGGCGCGGGGCGGGTTCGGGCTCCGCGGCGTCATTATCCTGGCCATTGGCATCATTGCGGGCGTCGCGGCCGCTTTCCGACATTGCCGCCAAGTCCGCCGGATTCATGGGTGCCGGGCGGGAGCTATCCTCGTCATCGGCTAAAACTTCGGCATCTACAACATCGGCAATATCGGCAATATCGGGCGCCGGTTGCCTGGCCTGTGTTATTTCGGCAGCGGCATCCGCCGCCGGGTCATCCACGGCGGACAAATTCTCTTCGTCGGATGAAACAGTGACGGCTTCATCATCGTGTCCACCGCGGTTCTGTTGGCCGCGACCGCGATTATCGCGCTGATCACCGCGTTGGTCACCGCGTTGGTCACCGTGTTGATCGTTGCGTTGCTCACTGCGCTGCTCGCCACGCTGATCGTTACGCTGCTCGCCATCGCTGGTTGGCTGCTGCTTCGTGGCTTGCATGACACGGTAATAATGTTCGGCGTGCTGGAAATAGTTTTCCGCCGCAACACGATCGCCGGATGTCAAGGCGTCTCGGGCCAAAGCCTGGTATTTTTCATTTACCGTAGACGCCGTGCCCCGGATTTTTACTTCCGGGCCACTGCTGTCATAGCTACGATTGGGGGAGTTGTTATATCCCCTGCGACCGCTGGGACGGCCACGTCCCCGTCTTTGGGGTCCGCTCTGTCTCATATCACCGTCTTGCATTATTTCTACAAATGAGCGCCAATTCTGGATCCCCGCGATCAACCAGCCGGTCCGATATTTCTACCGCCACCCATCCGCCGGATTTCCGGCGGGCGGATATGTTTACCGATGCCTTCGATCGAAACAAGACATGCCATCTGCGTTTAGGTTGTCTGCACTCGTTGGCCTATATTACGGCCTTCAGATTACCGATTTGCAATGTGGGTATGTCATTATCGGGAACCGCTCGTCCGGTCGCGCCAGTAGTTCTTTTTGGTCGCGGCGGTCGTTCCTTGCCGTTCGCAGAGAAAACTAGCCGTAAATGGCGGAAAAACCAACACTTTTTTTTACGACGCGACAGCGACCCGCACGCAACGCTGAACGCCGGACAAATCGGCATGAAAACCTTCGACCCGCAACCCCGCCGTTTCAAGAATTTCGGCCAAGTCCGCGGCTTGTTCATGGCCGCATTCCAGGACCGCATGACCCGCCGGGTTCAGCATTCGCCGCAAGTCCGGCACCAAGGCACGGTAGGCCGCCAAACCGTCAGCGCCACCGTCCAGGGCCCGGCGCGGATCATGACAACGAACCTCCGGCGCCAAACCGGCAATGTCCGTCGTCGCGATATAAGGTGGGTTGGCGACAATCATATCGAATTGACCCACAAGCGCCCGGCCCCAATCACCAACCATGAAAATGGACCGTTCCGACAAATTAAGATCGCGCGCATTGCGTTTGGCTAATTGAATTGCGGCAAGGGAACGATCCAACCCAAGTCCCCAGGCACCGGGCCTCTCGGTCAGCAGCGCCAGCAAAAGGCAGCCCGAACCGGTGCCGAAATCGGCAATTCGATAAGCGCCATCCACCCGTGGCATTTGTTCGAGCGCGGCCGCGACCGCCGTTTCACTATCCGGGCGCGGATCCAGGACCGCGCCGCTGATCGAAAGCTCAAGGCTCCAAAATTCCCGCCGCCCCAGCAGGCGCGATACCGGCTTTCGTGCCGAACGGGCGGCAACGAGTTCGGTAAATTTCCGTGCCTGGGCATCGTCGAGCCTGCGGTCGGCATCGCAGATCAAAGTCAACCTATCACCGCCTATGACATGAGCCAGCAGCAAGCCCGCATCCAGCACGCCATCTTCAATTCCCGCCGCGCGCAATGCCTGGCCGGCGGCCGCGGCGGCCTGGCGCAAGGTCATGTCCGGAGCGATCGCGCCGCCATCAGCCATGAGCTTCCAGATCAGCCAGCAGAGCGGCCTGATGATCGGCAATCAGGGCGTCCACCACCTCGTCCACCGCTTCGCCGCTCATCATCTTATCCAACTTGTACAGGGTCAAATTTATACGGTGATCGGTTACCCGGCCCTGGGGGAAATTATAGGTGCGGATGCGTTCCGAACGGTCACCGCTGCCCACTTGTTCCTTGCGGGTGGAGGCGCGTTCACTATCCGCCTTCTGCCGTTCGGCGTCATAGAGCCGGGCGCGCAGCACTTTCATGGCCTTGGCCCGGTTCTTATGTTGGGATTTGTTGTCTTGGCACTGGACCACGATACCGGTGGGCAAATGGGTGATACGAATGGCCGAGTCCGTTTTGTTGACGTGCTGGCCGCCGGCGCCCTGGGCCCGATAGGTATCGACGCGCAAATCAGAAGCCTCCACATCCACGTCAATTTCTTCCGCCTCGGGCAACACCGCGACGGTCGCGGCGGAAGTGTGGATACGGCCCTGGGATTCCGTTTCCGGCACCCGTTGGACACGGTGGACACCGGATTCGAACTTCAGTTTGGCGAACACGCCCCGCCCGGTGATGGACGCCACGGCGTCACGAATGCCGCCCAGATCCGAACCACTGACGTCCATCAGTTCGAACTTCCAGCCATTAATTTCGGCATAGCGTTGATACATGCGCAACAAATCGGCGGCGAACAAAGCCGCTTCATCCCCGCCCGTACCGGCGCGGACTTCCAATATGGCGTTTTTCGTGTCGGCGGCGTCCCGGGGCAGCATGGCGAACTGTAATTCTTTTTCCAATTCCGGCAGCCTGTCCCGCGCCGCCGCCATTTCCTCCGTCGCCAACTCCCGCATTTCCAGGTCGCTGTCGGGATCGGCCACCATGCCGCCCAGATCGGCGATCTCCATGCGCAAATCACGCACGGCGGCGGCGGTCTTGGCGACCGGCGCCAATTCGGCATAGTCCTTCGACAGGCGGACAAATTTTTCACTGTCGCCGCCCGCCGCCATGGTCGCTTCAAGCTCGGCCAGCCGCTTGAGAATGCCCTCTATTTGTTCTTCGCCAATCATTCCGGCAACAATCGCAGATGGGCGGCCACATCGTCCAGCGCCACATCCTGCTGCTCCCCATCATCGAGATTACGCAAGGTAACCATATTTCTGGCAATCTCGTCGTCACCCAGGATCAAGGCGGCCCGGGCATGCAATTTGTTGGCCCGTTTCAACCGCCGGCTCAGATTGCCGCGAAACGCCATGTCAACCACGAAGCCGTCCCGGCGCAGACCATGACACATCTTCAGCGCCAGGCGCTCGGCGGCCTCGCCCAAGGGCACCAAGGCGATGGGCCGCTCCGGCGCGGGCGCGTTATCGGCCAGCATGGCCAAACGCTCGATCCCCCCGGCCCAGCCAATACCCGGCGTGGAGGGACCGCCCAACATCTCGATCAAACCGTCATAGCGGCCACCCGCGATCACCGCGCCCTGGGCCCCCAAGGCGTCCGTGACGAATTCAAAAGCGGTATGAGTGTAATAATCCAAGCCCCGAACCAAACGTGGATTGAGATTATAGGCGATCTCGAGCACATCCAGTCCTTCGCAAACGGCGGCAAAGAAATCCTCTGATTCTGAATTTAAAAAATCCGCCATCAAAGGCGCATCCCTGACGATTTTCCGGTCTCCCTCATCCTTGGAATCCAAAATGCGCAGGGGATTGCGGGCCAGCCGGTCAATGCTGTCTTCGGACAAGGCGTCCTTGTGATCGGAGAAATAAGCTACCAGGGCATCGCGGTAGGTGCGCCGGCTATCGGGGTCGCCAAGGGTATTCAGCTCCAACACACAGCGGTCCAGCAGGCCTAGATCATGCAGTATCTCGGCGCCAAGGGCGATAATTTCAATATCGGCGCCGGGGCCCGCCACGCCCAGGATCTCCGCATCGATCTGATTAAACTGGCGTTGCCGGCCCTTTTGCGGCCGCTCATAGCGAAAGGCCGGGCCATGGGCAAAAAACTTCAGGGGCAGATCCTGCTGCATGCCGCCGGAGATAAAGGCACGGCAGATACCGGCGGTAAATTCCGGACGCAGGGTGATATCCTCGCCGCCGCGATCAGTGAAGCTATACATCTCCTTGCGCACGACGTCGGAACCCTCACCCATGGTGCGGGCAAAGACGGGGGTGAACTCAAAGATCGGGATGTCAATATCGCCAAAGCCATAGCGGCGCGCGCAATCCCGCGCCGCGGCCACCACATGGCCGTGGCGGGCCGCCGTTTCGCCGACAATGTCATGGGTGCCCCGCACCGGTTGAATTTTCGCCATACGCCTTACTCCGCCTGCAATTCCGCCACCTTGGCTTCGACCAGTTTCACCACGTGATCGACAAAGCCTTCATCGCCGATTTTGTGATCCGCGACGCCGCTGAGATAGACCAGATGAGTGCCCTTGCCACCACCCGTGACGCCGATATCGGTTTCACGCGCCTCGCCGGGCCCATTGACCACACAGCCCATGATGGACAGGGTCAGGGGCGTCGCGATATGCGCCAGACGTTGTTCCAGCGCCTCGACGGTCTTTATCACCGGAAAAGCCTGACGGGCGCACGAGGGGCAGCTGATGATGGAAACGCCGCGGTGGCGCAGGCCCAGAGATTTCAATATTTCGAAACCGGCGTGCACTTCCTCCACCGGGTCCGCCGACAGGGAGACCCGAATGGTATCGCCAATCCCGGCCCACAACAGGCTGCCCAGGCCAATGGAGGATTTCACCGTGCCGGCACGCAGGGCGCCAGCCTCGGTAATACCAAGATGCAGGGGATAATCGCACGCCTCGGCCAGGGCATGGTAGGCGGCCACGCTCAAGAAAACATCCGATGCCTTGACCGAAATCTTGAAGTCTTCGAAATTGTTGTCTTCCAACAGGCGGGCGTGGTTTAGGGCGCTTTCCACCATGGCCTCTGGGCAGGGCTCGCCATAGCGTTCCAACAACTCCTTTTCCAGGCTACCGGCGTTGACGCCAATACGCATGGAGCAGCCATTGGCGCGGGCGGCCCGCACGACCTCGGCGACCCGGCTTTCGGCGCCAATATTGCCGGGATTGATGCGCAGGCAGGCGGCGCCATTGTCGGCCGCTTCCAAGGCGCGGCGGTAATGGAAATGGATATCGGCCACGATGGGCACGCTGGTCTGATCGACGATTTGGCGCAGGGCGGCCGTAGAGGCTTCATCCGGGCAGGAAACCCGGACAATGTCCGCCCCGGCATCTTCCAAGGCTTTCACCTGCGCCACGGTCGCCGCCACATCATGGGTCGGCGTGGTGGTCATGGATTGTACGGTAATTGGCGCGCCGCCGCCGACGGCAACATCACCGACTTTAACCTGACGGCAGTTTCGCCGGTATATATCGCGATAAGGGCGTAGGCTCATAATGGCATCTCTGATAAATCGACCGCCGCCCGCAAAAGAAGACAGGGCGCGCGGGATGCAATAGCAATAATTGGCTGCCGAGAACAGGCCGGATCAAACAAAACGGCACGAAATGCTATTGATTGGAGGTCGACGCGTGCATTTGGTCGCGTAAATGTTCCGCGTCCAACTTGATGTTGCGGCGCACCTGCCCCAAGGGGCCCAAAGTGCCCAGCGCCTCTCCGTCAACCAAGATCTCAATCGCCCCGGCATTTCCGGTCATCAGGACCAGATCCGTCCGGTTCGGCGCATGGTAGCTGTCACCGGCACGCAGCATGCGCGTCAACAGCAGTTCATTATTGGCGCCCTGGACCTGGACCCAGGATTCCGCCCGTGCCCGCAGTACCACGCGGACATCGCGGTTGGAGGCGCCGTAGGCCTGGGGGCGGTAGCCGAGGCTGGCCGTCGCGGTGGCCAGGGACGCTCGACCCTCATCGCTGTTCAAAGCGGCCTCGCTGCCGCCTTCCGCCAAGGGCCGGGCCGGAGCCGCCGGCGCGGCCGGTGGCGGGGGGGGCGCAATGGCGGCCTGGATCGCCGGCATGGCCGGGGCCGTGTCCACATCACTGCCTTCACGCCGCACCGATATGGGAGAGACGTCAGGTACGATGGACCG
Organism: Alphaproteobacteria bacterium; assembly: GCA_029937535.1. Taxonomy (GTDB): domain Bacteria; phylum Pseudomonadota; class Alphaproteobacteria. The sequence goes on along the minus strand of JAPYPT010000012.1, from coordinate 23,750 downwards.
CCGAATCACAACCGTCTCTGTTTCAGCCGCCATATTTTCAGGAGTGGCTTCGAATACCGGGCGTGGGGCGCTTCCATCCTGGGCTTCGATAATTGGGGCGGCCGGTTCCCTCGCCGGCGCGGCGCGGGAGCTGTCTTCCGAGGCGGAAAGCACGGGTCCATCGGTGAGGTTCGCCAGGCCGCTCACATCGGCGGCGGCGGCGCGCTCGCCTTCGCCCTGTACCAGTTTATCCTGTACTTGCGGAATTGCCGGCTGAATTGCGTTGTCTGGCGCCGGGGAGGCGTTGGCGGCAATGCTTGCCGGAGACCCGTCATCGATTGTCGCTTGGATCACGGCGACTTCGGTCGCTGGACCGGAGGCGGCATCCACCGCTTCATCGCCGACTTCGGTTTGTTGCGGCGCAACCGCCCCATCGCGGACTTCGGTCATGCGGGCAATCGGCGTGGGCGCGGCCTTTGGCGCCGCGACGGGAGCCTCCGCCGGGGCAAGGTATGGCGTCAGAATTTGCGGCAGTTCGGCAACCACCTCCACGGGCAACAGATCCCTGCGTTCGAGGAAAATCCAACCGCCATAGACGGACCCGGCAACCACCAAGGAAATCAAAGCCAGGGTCAGGCCCGGCCGCCGCGCCTCTTCCACCGGTTCGGGAAAAACCAAGCGGCGTTCGCCAGGCTTATGCGTTCCCTCGCTCTTGTATTGGCGAATAATCTCATCACCATCCAAGTCAAGGAATTCACTGTATGTCCGTAGGAATCCAATCGCGTAGGTGGGGCCCGGCAAATCATCCGAGCGGCCCTCTTCCAAGGCGGATAAATGCGCCTGCTGGATGCGCAAGGTACTCGATACATCCGAAATAGTGAATTGACGGCGCTGCCTCTCGGCCTGCAATTCCGTACCGATACCAGTGTAAATAAATTCGTCTTCGGACTCTTCGATTTGCTGCAGGTGCAGCCCCCGCGCCGCCCGCCGCCGCAGGCCAATTGAAGCACGCGACGATGCGTCATCACCGCGCCATTCATCCACCAACTTTCGATCGGCCATGGCAACTTCTTTCAGACTAACCCCCGCCGACGTGGTACCGAACGCCCCATACGGCTGAGTTTCGACCGGTTATTCAGCCAACAACACACCGGGCACCACCAATCACCCGATTCGGCACCCTCTGTGGATAACTCAAGACTGGCTTGTAGCAGATCAACAATTATCAAGCAAATGCAATAGTTTATATAGCAACGTTGTGATCTTCGGCAAATTTCATCAGGGCCTTGCGCAAACTATGTTCAGGAGAATCATAAAAACCCTCCATAAAGGTCTGTAATAACGGCAAATCGAGGCTGCGCACCATCATCTTCACGGCCCCGATGGAGGCCGCGCCCATGGAAATACTGCGCAGACCCAGGCCAATCATGGCCATGGCATCAACCGGCCGGCCCGCCGCCTCGCCACACAGACTAACGGGAACGTTCGCTTCATCGCAGCGCCGCACGATATCGCGCATCAATGACAAGGCCGATGGGCTTAATTCGTCATATCGGTTAGCCAGGCGCGGATTGCCGCGATCGGATGCAAACAGAAATTGCATCAAGTCGTTGCTGCCAATTGAAACAAAATCAACCAGCGGCAACAGGGCGGGCAGTTGCCAGGCCAGACTGGGCACTTCCAGCATGGTGCCGACACTCAACGATGACGGGGCCTGCTCCCCCATGCGGTTTTGCCGGTCGACCTCCCGGTCCAATAACGCGCGCGCGGCCTTGAATTCCGCTACCTCGGCAATCATGGGAAACATAACGGCCAGAGGGCGCCCCACCGCCGCCTTCAACAAAGCGCGGATTTGCATGCGCAGTAAAACCGGACGGTCCAGGGACAACCGTATGGCCCGCCAACCCATGGCTGGATTTTTTTCGTCGTCATGCCGGGCGAGATAGGGCAGTATCTTGTCACCGCCCACGTCCAAGGTGCGGAATACCACCGGCCGTTCGCCGGCCTGGTCCAAAATCCGGCTATAAAACTCGGTCTGCATGGATACCGTGGGCAACGTCGCGCGGACCATGAAATGCAGTTCCGTGCGATACAATCCAATGCCATCGGCGCCCGTGCCCGCCAGATGCGGCAGGTCGGCCAGCAGGCCGGCATTTAGGTTGAGTTGTATCCGCGTGCCGTCCTTGCTGATCGATGGTTGATCCCGCAGGGCGGCATACTGCGCCGCCTTGGCCTGGCGCATCTCCAAATTGGCGACAAAAGCCTTCAGGGCATCGGCGGCCGGGCGCACGAACAATTGCCCGTTGTCGCCATCGACCACCAAATCGTCACCGCTTTCCACGGATTCCAAGAGCTGATCGAGGCGGCCGACAACCGGTATCTGCAAGGCCCGGGCGACAATGGCCACATGAGATGTCGGCGAGCCTTCTTCCAGCACCAGGGCCGCTATGCGGTCAACATCATAGTCCAGCAACTCGGCCGGTCCCATGTTCCAGGCCACCACCACCGCATGTTCCGGCAGATCGGGATCGGGCATCTGCCCGCCATGGGTCAGATGACGCATCAGACGATTGGACAGATCCTCCAGATCATGAAGCCGTTCCCGCAAATATGCATCGGAGATTTCGGACATGCGGGCGCGGTTTTCGACCTGGACCCGTTCCACCGCCGCCTCGGCCGTGAAGCCGCCCTGCACGGCATCCTGCAGCCGCGCCATCCAACCCTTGTCATGGGCGAACATGCGGTAGGTTTCCAGAATATCGCGGGACTCGCCGCCCGGCTCGGCAATGGCGGCCTGCAACATGCCGTCAACCTGAACCCGTAGCTCGTCCAATGCCTTCGTCAGGCGTTCGGACTCAAGCTCAATATCGTCCGCAACATGGCGCTCAACGACAATGCGGGGCTCATGCAGGACGGCGGTGCCGCGGGCCAGCCCCTCGTTCAGGGACAATCCGGCCAGACGCCGGGGCAGACCATCGGTCCCAAAGGTTCCGACACCGGGCGCTTCTTCCTGCAGGGCGCCGCCGACCATTTCCGCCAACACCATGGCGATGGTCTGCATCGCCTCAACCTCATCATTGGAATAATCCCGGTTGCTGCGGTTCTGCAACACCAGCACGCCGACGACCCGTCCGCCACGCAAAACCGGCACCCCCATCAGGGAATGATAATCTTCTTCACCGGTTTCCGGCCGGGCGGCGAAATTTGGGTGCGAACGGGCCTCGGACAAGGCCATGGGCCTGGCCAATTGTGCAATCTGTCCCACCAGCCCCTCGCCGATCCGCAGCGTGGTTTGATGTACCGCGGATCGATTCAAACCTTCGGTCGCGAATAATTCCAAAACGCCATCACGCAACAGGTAGATCGAGCAGACTTCCGCCACCATATTGGCGGCAATCGTGGTGACCAACTGGTCCATGCGGTCCTGTGCGGCGCCCCCGCCCGCCATGACTTCGCGCAATCGGCGTAACAGAATGCGCGGGCCCGATGGCAGGGCGGCGGCGCTCATGGCAGCCCCGTCCCTGAGCCGGGATCAAGGATACCTTGCGCTGGATTTTGAGGTAAACACGTCAAGCGGCATCCAATCCATATGCAGAATGCAGGCTGCGCACGGCCAGTTCGGTATATTCGGCGCCAATCAGCACGGAAATCTTGATCTCGGACGTGGATATGGCATGAATGTTGATGCCTTTCTCGGATAGCGCCGCGAACATGCGCTGGGCCACACCGGCGTGAGAGCGCATGCCGACACCGATAACCGAAACCTTGACAATGTCACCATCCGAAATAATTTCCTGATAGCCAATGGCCGCGCGATGCCGCGCCAGCACATCCTCCACCCGCGGCAGATCACCCCGCGCCACGGTAAATGTCATGTCGGTGCTGGTGCCATCGGGCGAGGCGCTTTGCACGATCATGTCCACATTGATATTGGCATCCGCCAAGGGTCCAAATATAGCCGCCGCCACGCCGGGCCGGTCGGCGACTTGCAACAGGGTTATCTTGGCCTCGTCGGAAGCATAAGTAATTCCGCTGACCACCGCTTGTTCCACGATCTCATCCTCGTCAACAACCAAAGTACCGGGAGTATCGTTAAAACTGGAAAGCACCTGCACCCGCACCCGGTGGTTCATGGCCAGTTCGACCGATCGGGTTTGCAGCACCTTGGCGCCCTGAGACGCCATTTCCAGCATTTCTTCGTAGGTAATTCTATCAAGCTTACGCGCCGCCGTCACGATGCGCGGATCGGCGGTGTAAACACCATCCACATCGGTGTGAATATCACAGCGGTCAGCCTGCAACGCGGCGGCCAGGGCGACGGCGGTGGTATCGGACCCGCCGCGGCCCAGGGTGGTAACGCGGCTGTTCGGCGACAGGCCTTGAAAGCCGGCCACGACCGCCACCTCGCCCTCGCCCATGCGCCGGATAATCTCGGCGCCCTCAATCCCCTCGATCCGGGCGCTGCCGTGGACGCCATCGGTACGAATGGGCAGTTGCCAGCCCATCCAGGAGCGGGCCGAAATACCCCGTTCCTGCAAGGCCATGGCCAACAGGCCGATGGTGATCTGTTCACCGGCGGAGACCACGGCGTCGTATTCGCGGGCATCGTGCAGGCTGCTCATCTCGCGGGTCCAATCGATCAGTTGATTGGTGGTGCCGGCCATGGCCGAAAGCACCACGGCGACTTCATCGCCGCCACGGGCGGCAGCCGCCACGCGGTCGGCGACTTGACGCAAGTGTTCAACGTCGGCCACCGAAGTGCCGCCGAATTTCATGACGATCCGTGCCATATCCTCACCCGGCGGCCAAAATACCGCCCAACGCCGCCCACCGGCCCCCAAAACAGAGCTGAAAGCCATCGGCGGGGCGGCTATACATACTCAAAGCGCCCTGCGCTTACAAGTGATGGCGGGCTTCCATGTCAGGCATCCGCCCGGCGGCCGACAACAGGGAGCGGCCCGAACCGGTGACCCGCACCATGGGCCCACCCGCACCCGCCCGCTCACGCGTCACGAGTTTTCGCGCCACCGCATCCTCCCATATAGGTAGCCTGGGGCACGATGTGCGCCAGGCCGCCATGACATCGTCATAACGCCTGGGCTTCCGAGCGATCCATTCCACCAAATCAAGAATCAAGGCCTCGTTTTCCACAATACCCGTCCTTTCACTACTTTGGCGTTCTGGAAGCAATATGAGCAGTTAGAGCGCAAAAACAAAGCCTTAAAGATACGGTATGCTATGATCTTGGCTCAATGGCGGAAGAAAACGACATGGCCCAGGCTGCCAGCATCGACCGGAATGAAATTGAACGTTTTGCCGAGATGGCGGCGGAATGGTGGGATACGAATGGCGCCATGGCGCCGCTGCACCGCCTGAACCCGACCCGGCTGCAATACAGCCGTGACAAATTATGCGCTCATTTCGATTTGGATACAGCCGGCCTGCACCCGCTGAACGGTCTAACTCTGTTGGACGTGGGTTGCGGCGGTGGCTTGCTGTCCGAGCCGTTTGCCCGGATGGGGGCCTTGGTCACCGCCATAGACGCGGGCGAGGAGACAATCGCCGCCGCCAAGGCCCATGCCGAGGGACAGGGCCTGGAGGTGGATTACCGGGCCATGGCGGCAGAGGACTTGGCCGCCACCGGAGCCCAATTCGATGTGGTCGTCGCAATGGAAGTCATTGAGCACGTGGCGGATGTGGCGGGTTTCATGGCGTCGCTGGTCAGCTTGACGCGGCCCGGTGGGGCATTGTTGCTGGCGACCATGAACAGGACGCCGAAATCATTCCTGCAGGCAATCGTGGGCGCTGAATACGTGCTGCGCTGGGTCCCCGTGGGCACCCATGATTGGCGGCGCTTTCAAAAACCGGCGGAGTTGGGCCGGTATCTGCGTCAAGGCGGGGCGGAGTTGCGGAATATCACCGGCATGCGGTATCTGCCGCGCCGGGGCGAATGGCGTCTATCGCGCGACGCAGGGGTAAACTATCTGGCCTATGCGGCGCGGCCCGTCTAGCGCATGTCGCGTTTAATTGAACGCGAGGCCATGCGCTAAAACCTTTAAGATCGAGCAACTTATCCGCATTCAATTGAATCCAATTGAATGCGGGTTGCTCTAGATCAAACAGCATAAAAACGGAATCGTTTTGTTGCTGATAATTTGATCTATTTCAATGTGTTAGAGCAACCGTAACCAGCGCCGTTTTATCCTTTATAGGTAAACGGCGCCATGAGGCTGGCGCTACCTTCCGCATGGCTCCAACTGAAATCGTAGTCGTTGTAGGTCAGGCCGTTGGAGTGCCCTATTGTCTGGGCGCCGCCGGGCACGAAGGCCAGCGGCGTATCGGTGACGGTGACGTCAGCGCCGTCGTGGCCCTCAATCGCCGTCACTTTGGTATCGATGATCCCAGGAATGCGCAATGTGCGTGATTTCCCTTCGATGACAATCTCAATAGGCACTTGTTTCACGCCCACAACTTCACTGATCAAGGAAGCAAGAATTTCAAAATGGCCGCCCTTTTGCCCGGCAAATATGGCCGTCAGTTCTTCCGTCTGGTCTGGGCTGGCGCCATCGTCTATGTACAGGGCAACGCGCAGGTTACCTTCCGTCAAGGGGCCCGGCGCATGCAGAGCCAACACAACATTGCGCCCCCCCAGATCAAGATCGCCGCATTTACCTTCGGAAATGGCCCAGCCCACAACACCCTTGCAGTCCCCCTGGGTCGGCGGACTTAACGTCACGCAAGGACAAATAGATAGACAATTGCAACTATCGAAAAACTCACCGGTGATTTCCCATTGCGCCATTTTGTCTATCTATCCTCCCCAAATTGGTTGCTTCGTTTAGCCGTCAGGCCCAACGCCAGCCCAAAAGGCATCATACAGGCATTTGAGCCGGCTTAAATGAGGATAACATTGAAATTCGGCGAAATCATTCAAACAAATTGCCTGCCGGCAAGTTCTTAATCCGCCTGGTAAAAGTCGGGGAAATAGTCGCGGATGTAAGGGCTGTTCTCTGCGTAGGCGTAGCATGAATTGCGCAAGCCGGGGCTCAGATAGCGGCCGCCGTCCGGCCTATCCACGATGTTGCCGACCACCTCGAACAGGGACTGCATGGCCGTGGTGGCCATTTGCGCCAGCATCTCGTTCAGATGTGTGCAACCCTTGATACCGCCCAGGCGTTCGCGCACGGCACGGTTCCAGCCGGGGCCCATTTTGAGGCCGACCAGGCAGCTATAATTCGGCGCGACCAGATGGCAGGGGCCGTGGGCGCCCACGTCCATGACGGCTTCCGCCGCTTGCACGACCAAATCCGTGTCGATGGTCAGACGCAGCCACATATCGTGCATGGCCTGATCGGCGGTTCGCCGGCTATCCAGCATGTCATAGTCGTTTTGGGTATGGTCGGTAATATGGCCTTCAACATCCCAAAGCCCGTCCTGGCGTTCGTAAGCCTTTAGCTCAAGATGGCGTGAGTGGGATAGGGCGCGGGGCGCCGGTTCGCTAAGGGGCATGAGAGGGCGGGATCCGGTTGACGAATTCAGGCCGAACCATTCAAGCTGTCCGCGCGATCGCGGTCGCGGACGCCATGGGTTGATCCCAAACCCGTGCCGGGCCAGGGGACGGCTGTGCCTCGTCGTAGCAGTATTCCCAGTTCGCCGGGTCGGAGAACAATTTGCGCAGCAATTCGTTATTACTGGCATGGCCCGTCTTTTCCCCGGCAAAATGAGCCAGCAGGGGCCCGCCCGCCAAATAAAGATCACCGACGCAGTCCAGCACCTTGTGGCGGACAAACTCATCGCCATACCGCAGGCCGCCGTCATTCATGATCTCATCATCCCGGCCAACCACGACCACGTTGTCCAAAGACCCACCCTGGCCCAGGCCAAGGTCCTTCAGCCGGCTGACGTCGTTTTCAAAACCAAAGGTCCGGGCACGGCAGATATCCCGTTTGAAGCCGCCATTGTGCAGATCAAAGAAACCGGACTGCCGGGCAATCGCCGGGCTGTCAAAAACAATTTCCAGGGAAACCGTAAAGCCATCCGACGGCAGCAGTGCCGCCCGCAGACAACCGTCATCGATTTCCACGCGGCGCAGCACGCGGATCGCGCGGCGGCGGGCCTGTTGCGGCGCCAGTCCGGCGCATTCGATCAAAAATACGAAGGGCGCGGACGACCCATCCATGACGGGAACTTCCGGGCCATCCAGTTCCACGCGAACATTGTCAACGCCGCATCCGGCCAGGGCCGCCATCAAATGCTCCACGGTGGCGACCTTGTCACCGGCAGCATTTTGTACCGTTGTCGACATGATCGTGTCACTGACCGTATCCCAGCGGGCGGGAATATCGTGGTTCGAGTTCAGGCTGATTTCCGGGCCAATATTCGCGCCTATATCCGCACCGATTTTCGTGGTGGCGGCGTCATCTGAAACAGCCATCGCCGTGACCAAATCCGTGCGTCCAATGTCCGTGCGATGGAATACAATTCCCGTGTCAACGGCCGCGGGCTTCAGGCACATGGTCACCTTGGCGCCGCTATGCAGGCCCACGCCGGAGCAATTTATGGCATTCTTCAGCGTATGTTGCTGCTTGGAACTCACGTCTTCAATCCGCTTCAAACTTTCAACTAACCAGGGTTGCTCTCGGGTGGGATCCAAGACGGAATCATCCTTAAAAATGAGCACCTTGGGTGAAGTTATTAGCAACCGCTCCGAGCATGCTCAAATCAAAGGTTGTTACATTTCATTACGACGCCAGCCCCCTTAACCTAATCTTAGGAAATGGGGCTGGCGCGGCAACAAAGGGCTAAAATCTCCCTAATTAGCCTGACGGCGGAGGAAGGATGGAATTTCGAGCAAATCCTCCTCCGTCTGCGGCGGGGCGAGAGATGGGGCGGGCTCCGATACCGGCAACGAGGATGCCGGCAGGGTCGGTGCGGTTGAATCCCTGTTAACCGATTCGGAAGTTGCCGATTCCGGGGCTGCCGGTTGTGGCGCGGCGGCGGGGGTCGGCTCGAGTATTTGTTCGGCAATCGGTTCGGGAACTGGTTCGGGAGCGGGAGGCATGGGTGCGGATACCGCTTCCGGAATAACCTCCGGTTCCACGTCAACCGGCACCGCCTGGCGCATTCTTTCCGGGCTGGGTGATTCCAGGCGTGGTTGTTTCGGCGCCGACTCCTCTACCTTGGGCGCCTGTTTGCGCCGGAACAGCGAAAAACCGCTCCGCTTGATCTTAACCTTGGCCGGCCGATCGTTCGGGTTGACCGCTTCCGCTTCGGCCAGGGCGTCGGGTTGATGCAGGGGCACACGGTCCTTTTCAGGAAGCTTGGCCTGCGGTGCGATGAAAGGTGCGTCGTCGACGCTGACATCGGCCGCCGGCTTGGCCCGCCGGGTCAGGGGATCGGGTTCCGCTTGAGGTGGTTTCGGCGCCGGAACACGCTGACCAAAGGTCAGGGGCAATGCCGGGAGCTCTTCCGGCTCGATTGGCCCCGGCAGGGTCACCGCGTCCTCTTCCGGCAAGGCCTTGGCGCCGGCGTTTGGTTCCAGCGCGGTTTCAGATGCCCGTTCAGCCACGATAGCCGGCACCGCTCCCTCTGTCTTCGGTGTCTCCTCGACGGGAACCGGACGGCCGGCCACCGCAGCAAGGCGCGGCGTGATCAAGGGACGCATGGCGCCCTCCTCAACTTCAATGCCGGTTGCCACCACCGACACCCTCATGCGGCCGTTCAAGGTATCGTCCAGGGCCGAACCAACAATGATATTGGCATTCGGATCGACTTCCTGGCGCACCCGGTTGGCCGCCTCGTCCACTTCGTACAAGGTCAGGTCCATGCCGCCGGTGATGTTGATCAGGACGCCGCGGGCGCCTTGCATGGAGACATCGTCGAGCAAGGGGTTGGAGATCGCGGCTTCGGCCGCGTCAATGGCCCGCTTTTCACCTTCCGCCTCGCCGGTGCCCATCATGGCCTTGCCCATTTCCGCCATCACTGTCTTGACGTCGGCAAAATCCAGGTTGATCAGGCCCGGCAACACCATCAAATCGGTGATGCCGCGGACGCCGGAATGGAGCACGTCGTCGGCCATGGAGAAGGCATCGGCGAAAGTCGTTTTTTCGTTGGCGATACGGAACAGATTTTGGTTCGGAATGACGATCAAGGTATCGACAAAAGACTGCAGCTCCTCAATCCCCCGTTCCGCCGCCAGCAGCCGTTGCCCGCCTTCGAACTGGAACGGCTTGGTTACCACGCCGACTGTCAGGATACCCTGGCCGCGCAAGGCCTCGGCAATGACCGGCGCGCCACCCGTGCCCGTGCCGCCGCCCATGCCGGCGGTGATGAAGGCCATGTGAGTGCCGGCCATATGATCAAGAATCTGATCGATCGCCTCTTCCGCCGCCGCGCGACCGATGTCGGGGCGGGCCCCGCAACCGAGTCCCTGCGTGATGCCGGCGCCCAATTGGATGCGCCGGTCCGCCGTGCTTTGCGACAAGGCCTGGGCGTCCGTATTGGCGACGATGAACTCCACGCCGTCCAGGCCGGAAGAGATCATGTTGTTAACGGCATTGCCGCCGGCCCCTCCGACGCCAATTACCACGATACGGGGCTTCAGCTCTGTCATTTGCGGGGCATTTAGGTTGATGGTCATGGTTAGGTCTCCTTTACCTATTGGCTCCGGTGCGCAATGGAATATTGCATCGGTTGGTTGCGGTTGATCTCGGTTGATTGAAACAGTTTCGTTGGCATGACTAGAAATTCTCCTTGAGCCAGCGGCCCAGGCGCTGAATGCGCCCATCGCCAGCGGCCGCATCGGCCATTGTGTCCATACTCTCCCGGCCCGGTCCCCGTTCCGCATGGACCAGCAACCCGGCGGCGGCGGCGAAGGCCGGCCCCTCGGTCGCTTCCGCCAGGCCATGCACGCCGAGCGGGCGGCCAACCCTGACCTGCTTGTCCAGAACCCGTGCCGCATGCTCCCGCACCCCGGTCAGCAGGGCGCCGCCGCCCGTCAGCACGGCGCGCCGTCCCGCCGTCCGGGCCAGGCCCGAGGCCTGTAAACGGTCGCGGACAAGTTCAAGCGTCTCTTCAATGCGCGGCTGGATAATGCCGATCAGCATGGAACGGGGAATTTGCTGCATGGCGTCGGCGCCGCTTTCGCCCACGCGGGGCACGCTGACCATGGCATGTTCATCGTCCGGCCCGGCCACGGCACTGCCATGCAGGGTTTTCAGCCGTTCCGCATGGGCCGCCGTCGTGGACAGGCCACGGGCAATATCGTTGGTCACATGATTGCCGCCAACGGGCACCTGATCGGTATGGATCATATGGCCGTCGTAAAACACGGCAACGTCGGTGCTGCCCCCGCCGAGATCGATCAAGGTGACACCGAGGTCGATTTCGTCCTCGACCAGGGTCGACAGGCCGGATGCATAGGGCGCAACCACCAGGGCGGAGATTTCCAGATGACAACGTTCCGCCAGCAGTTTCAGGTTGCGCAGGGGCCCGACCTCGGCCGAAACCACGTGCAGACGCAGGCCCAGACGGGCGCCGAACATACCGCGCGGCTCCCGAAATCCTGGCGTGCCGTCAATAGAGTAGCCGGCGGGAATAGCATTCAGAATTTCCCGCCCTTCGGTGCTGCGCCGGGCCAAAAGATGGGCTTGGGCCAGGGCGCGCTTCAAATCGCGTTCACCAATTTCGTGGCCGGCGATATCGGTTTCCACATCGATCAGACGCGAGACGGGGCGGCCACCGGAAAAACTCAGCAGCACACGTTCGACCCGCTCCTTGGCCATGCGCTCGGCCGCATCGACGGCGCCGCGCACGGCTTCTTCCGCCGCTTCGATATCGACGACCGTGCCCGCGCGCATGCCCTTGGCGATCTGGTGTCCTATGCCGATCACCCGCATGCCGCCCGCGCCGTCGGGGCGCGCGATGAAACAACAGACCTTGGTACTGCCAATGTCCAAGGCGGTGATCAGATCGTTCTTGCCCACGGCCATCTAGGTTTCCTTCCCATTCTTGTTTTTCCGTGCCGCCGCCTCCGGCGTCAGTCGCAGCACCAGCCGGTCGGGTAGGCGCAGATCGATGGCCGCGACATCGCGGTCGAAAATTTGGTGTTCGGCGGCCAGTTCAGCCAGACGGACCCAGGCCGCGAAGGCGTCGATCTCCGGCAGGTGTATCTTGATGCCGTTCTTCAGGCGCACATCCCAGCGCCTCGCGCCGATCCGCACCGCCGCCCGGACCTGCGCGAACAACGCCGGCTTGCGCGACAACATATCGATCAGCGCCGCCGCGGCCATGGGCGCGTCCTGGCCAACCACGATGGGCAAATGCGCGAAACGCGCCAGATCATGCCGGGTAATCGTCTTGCCGCCGCGATCGATCAGCATGTGGCGGCCCTTGTGCTGCCACAACGCCAACGCTCTGCGTTCCCGCAGGCGAACGACGATGGTGTCAGGCAGGCGCCGTTCCACGCGCGCCGTTTTCACCCAGCCCAGTTTCAACAGCCGCTGCCGGGCCTGGGCGGGATTGAAGTCCAGGATCGATTGACCGCTTTCAACGCCGACCGCCGCCAGCACCTGGTCCTTGCTGGTCTCGCCCCGCCCGGTGACAAAGACATGCTGCACGGTCAAACCGGCCGCCACGATCTGGCGTTGGCTCCACGCCGACAACGCCATGCCGGCCTGGGTCATTGACCGCCCGACAAATCCGCTTTCCCGCAGCTGCCAGGCGCCCACGGCGGAGCCAAGGGCGACGGCGACGATCAGACCGACCGCCACCACCTGCCGGCGGCGCGGCGAGGGACGGCCGGACCGGCGGGGTTTCGCGCCCGTCTTGCTCCGGCCGGGTTTCAGATAGGCAATCAACGCGCGCATCCGGCGTCCTCCACCATCCAATGCACCAGAGCGGTAAAATCGATGTCGCAATGGGCGGCCAGTTCCGGCACCAGGGACGTGGGCGTCATGCCTGGCTGGGTATTGATCTCCAGCATGTACAACAGACCCGGCTCACCATCGGTATCGTCATAGCGGAAATCGGTCCGGCTGACGCCGCGGCAACCCAGCGCATTGTGCGCCCGCTCGGACCAATCCATGGCCTGGGCATATATTTCGCCGTGGATCGGCGCCGGCAGGATATGGCGGGAACCACCCTCGGCATACTTGGCGTCATAATCATAAAATCCATCGTCGGTGCGGATATCCGTGACGCCCAAGGCCTTGCCGTCCATGACCGCCACGGTCAGCTCCCGCCCCGGTACATAGCGTTCAACCAGAACCTCATCGCCAAAGCGCCAATCGGCGCCGATCGGTGGATTGTTGTCGCCCGCCCGGATGATCCGGACCCCGAACGTGGAACCCTCGGATGGCGGCTTGACCACATAGGGCCGGTCCAAGGGGTCTTGGCGGTTGACGGCCTCGGCCGTGGTCAGGCAGCTTTCGGCGCAGGGAATGCCGCGGGCGCGAAAAACTTCCAACGAAGATGGTTTATGCATCGCCATTGCCGATGCGCGCACGCCGGAATGGGTGTAGGGCAGGGCCAAAAGCTCCAGCAAACCCTGCACGCAGCCATCTTCGCCCCATCGGCCATGCAAGGCGTTAAAGGCCACATCCGGCTTCAGCTCCGCCAACCGCGCCATCAATTGATCGTCCACGTCGATTTCGCTGACCCTGTAGCCGGCTTCGCGCAAGGCCAGGGCGCAGGCCCCGCCGGAAGTCAGGGAAACCTCGCGTTCGGCGGACCAACCACCCATGAGAACCGCGACATGAGCGTTCATGGCGACACCTCGGGAGATGGCGCCAGTGCAACTTCGGATGCGAATTCGCCGATGTGGCGGATTTCCCATTGCAACATGATACCGCTGTTGGCATGGACCCGGCGGCGGATTTCCTCGCCCAAGGCCTCCAAATCGGCGGCGGTGGCTTGGCCTGTATTGATCAGAAAATTGCAATGCAGTTCGGAGACCATGGCGCCGCCGCGCACCAGGCCGCGGCAACCCGCCCGATCAATCAACTCCCACGCCTTGACGCCGTTTGGATTGTCGCTGCCCGGGTTCTTGAAGGTACTGCCACCCGTTCGGGTATTGACGGGCTGGCTGTCCTTGCGGGCCTGGGAGATTTCGCGCATGCGGGCACTGATGGCATCCCGGCCGCCCTGGGCGCCCTTGAACCGCGCCCTGGTGAAGATCCAATCTTCCGGCGCGCCGCAGTGCCGATAGCTCAAGTCCAATTCGTCCAGACCGGCCTGATGGCTGACGCCATGGCCGTCCACCGCCTCGGCCCAGACCAGAAGATCGCGGAAAGCCCGGCCATAGGCGCCCCCGTTCATGCGCAGCCCGCCACCTACCGTGCCTGGAATGCCGCGCATGAATTCGAAACCGACCAAACCCCCGTCACGGCAAACCCGCGCCAGATTGACGTCCAAAACGCCGGCGCCGGCAGTGACAAATTCGCCCTCGATGTCTATCTGGTTGAAGGCGCGGTCCAGGCGGATTACCACGCCACGCACGCCACCATCCCGAATTAACAGGTTGGAACCAAGGCCCAGCACCGTGCGCGGAATATCCCGGGGGCAGGTCTTCAGAAAGGCCGCCAGATCGCCCCTATCGGCGGGGCGGAAGACGACGTCGGCCGGACCGCCGACCCGGAACCACGTGCTGCCGGCAAGGTCCACATTCTCGACATAGCGGCCCCGTACCACGGGCAGACGCGGCAGCAGTGTCTGGTCATATTGCCGGGACGCCATCATGCCGCGCCCCCCACCAGTTTGGGTCCGGCGACCAGCGGCGCCAATTGCGCCGGCAAGGCATTGGCCCAGAGAGAAATTGTTCCCGCGCCCAGACAGACGACCATATCGCCCGACGCAGCCTCGCCCGCGATCAAGGCCGGCAGGTCGTCCGGTTGATCCAGCGGCAGCACCCGGCGATGGCCCCGCGCCATCAAGCCCCGGACCAAGGCGTCCCGGTCAAAATCCTCGATCGCCAATTCCCCCGCCGCGTGCACGGGGGCGACGATGACCGTATCGGCATCGTTGAAGCAGGTGCAGAATTCCTCGAACAGATCGCGCAGACGCGTGTAACGGTGCGGCTGGACAACGGCGACGATGCGGCCGGCGGTCGCGGCGCGGGCGGCCCGCAGCACGGCGGCAATCTCCACCGGGTGGTGGCCGTAATCATCGATCACCGTAATCCCGCCCGCCTCGCCGGTCCTGGTAAAGCGGCGCTTGACCCCGGCAAACCCCGCCAGCGCGGCCAGCAGGATATCATCGGCGATCTTCATCTCCTGCCCGACGGCGATCGCGGCCAGGGCATTCAAGACATTATGTTCGCCGTGCATGGGCAACTGGAAGCCCGCGATCATGCGGGTTTGGTCATTGGCCCGGTCGGTCAACGCCACATCAAAAGTCATGCCCGTGGGCGTGGCCGCAAGGTTTACGGCGCGCACCGCCGCCTGGGGAGAGAAGCCGTAGGTCACGATGCGCCGGTCCGAGATGCGGCCGACGAGGGCTTGAACTTCCGGATGATCCAAGCACATCACGGCAAAGCCATAAAACGGCAAGTTCTCGACAAAGGTCTGGAATGCCGCGCGCTCGGTTTCGAAATCGCCGTAGAAATCCAGATGCTCGGGATTCATGTTGGTCACGATGGCGATGGTCGCGGGCAGCTTGGTGAAACTGCCGTCGCTTTCGTCCGCTTCCACCACCATCCAATCGCCGGCGCCCAGACGGGCATTGGTGCCATAGGCATTGATAATGCCGCCATTGATGACTGTCGGGTCATAGTCGGCCTGATCCAGAATAGCCGCGACCATGGAGGTGGTGGTGGTCTTGCCATGGGTGCCGCCGACCGCGATGGCCCACTTCAAACGCATCAATTCGGCCAGCATTTCGGCCCGGCGGACCACGGGGATCATGGCCTCCCGCGCCGCCATGACTTCCGGATTGTCGGATTTCACGGCGGACGAAATCACCACAACCCGCGCCTCGCCAAGGTTTTCGGGCACATGGCCGATCTTGGCCTCGATACCCAGTTCGCGGAGGCGGAGCACATTGGCGCCCTCCGCCTGATCGCTGCCCTGTACCTTATAGCCAAGGTTATGCATGACTTCGGCAATGCCGCTCATGCCGATGCCGCCAATACCGACGAAATGGATGATCCCGATATCCAGGGGTAGCGTCCTCATCCGGGGGCCCTCCCCGGCAATTCATTATTGGCGAGCGCCAGAACAACATCCGCCAGCACGGCGGCGGCATCAGGCTGTCCCCTGCCCCGCGCCGCGCGGGCGGCATCGGCGAGCAGTTCCGGGCCGGCCATCAGTTTCGCCAGATGCGTGGTCAGGGTGGCTGCCATCCCCTCGGCTTCGGCCAGCACCCAGGCCCCGCCGACGGAACTCAACACTTCGGCGTTCCGGGTCTGATGGTCGTCGGTGGCGTGCGGATAGGGCACCAGCACACTGGGCCGCCCGGCAACGGCAAGTTCACTGACGGTGCCCGCACCACTGCGGGCGATAACCAGATGGGCCGTGGCCATGCGGGCCGGCAGATCGGTGAAGAACGTCGCCGTCTCGGCTTCGATGCCGGCGCCGTCATAGATCCAGCGGACCATATCGAGATCTTCGGCCCGGCATTGCTGCGTCACGCGAAGCCGCCGCCGTTCTTCGTCGGATAGCTCCAGCAAGGCCCGTGGAATAATTTCTGAAAAGCTACGGGCGCCCTGGCTGCCGCCGAAGATCAGCAATTCAAACGGCTGCTCCGCCTCTGGCGCCTTATAGGGCCGCGCCGCCAGGGCCAATACCTCGTCACGAACCGGGTTGCCGGTCACCAGCTTTGGCAGGTCTTCGTTTTCAGGCAACGCCTTGGTCACGGGGAACGATGTCGCGATGGCGTTGACCCGGCCCGCGACCAGACGGTTAGCCTTGCCCAGAATAGCATTTTGTTCATGCACCATGCGTGGCACCGACAAGGTAATGGCCGCCAGCATGGTCGGCAGGGCCGGATAGCCGCCGAAACCAACCACCGCCGCCGGCTCGACCCGCCGGATCAGACGCCGGGCCTGAAGGGTGCCTTGGGCGATGCGCGCCATGGCCATCACTTTACCCACAAGGGTCCGCCCCGACGGCGTCGCGGCGGCAATACGGTGTATGGTCTGCCCGGGAAAGCGGTCGGAATAATCCTCGCCGCGGCGGTCGGTCACGATATCGACCGTCCGGCCACGCCGGTCCAACTCCGCCGCCAGGGCTTGGGCCGGGAAGACGTGACCACCCGTACCACCCGCCGCCAGCATAATGGGGCCATTCGCATGGGTGTTCATGGCAGCCCCCCAAGTTTTGGCCGCCGCCGGGTCAAGGCCAATACCATGCCCATGGCCAAGGCCAGCGCCAGCAGGGAGGAGCCGCCATAGGAGATGAATGGCAGGGTCATGCCCTTGGTCGGCAGCAAATTCACGTTGACGCCGATGTTGATCACCGCCTGCAGACCAAACTGGGTCAGCAGGCCGGCGCCGGCGAGAAGGACGAACAGGTCGTCTTCCCGCAACAACCGGGCAAAGCCACGCAAGGTGATAAAACCGAACAAGGCGATGATGATCAGACAGGCGATCAGACCGAATTCCTCGCCCGCGACGGAGAATATAAAATCCGTATGGGCATCGGGCAGCACCCGTTTGACCATGCCCTCGCCCGGCCCCCGGCCCAGAAAACCACCCTGGCCAAAGGCGTCCATGGCCCGGTCGATCTGGTATGTATCGCCGCCCGCAGGGTCCAGAAAACGGTCGATCCGGCTGGCCACGTGGGGAATTGTAGCATAGGCCACGACGGCCGCCACCAGTCCCAGCACGGCCAACAGCCCGACCCAAAGCATGGACAGACCGGCGATGAAACACTGTCCGAACCAGACCACGGAAATTACCGCCGTCATGCCGAAATCGGGCTGAGACACCAGCATCCAGACCACCAAGGCAAAGAGAACGCAACAGACGAGACCACCCGGCACCCCTTCCCGCCGGCGCTGTTCGGCCAGCATCCAGGCGGTTACGACGGCGAAGCACGGCTTGACGAATTCCGAGGGTTGCAGCGACAACCCGGCGAATTGCAACCACCGTGTCGCGCCCTTGATTTCGGGCCCCAACAGCAGCGTGCCCAGCACCAGCACCAGACTGACGGCCAAACCGACGACGGAAACGCGGCGTACGCCGCGCGGGCTCATCAATGAAACCACGAACATCACCGCCATGGCCAAGGGCAGGAAAATCGCCTGTCGCAAAACGAAATGCTGGCTTTGCAAATTCAGTTTTTCGGCCACAGCCGGACTGGCCGCCAGGGTCAGAATGATGCCGATCGCGATCAACAGGGCAATGGCCAGAAGGGTCCAGCGATCCACCGTCCACCACCAGCGGCCGACCAACGAGGTATCCGTGCGGGCGAAGGAAATCATAGTGCACCCCCCGCCACGCGGCGCGGATTGCCATTTTCGCCCTGAACGATGTGCCGTGCCAATTCGCGAAACCGGTCGCCCCGCGCCTCGAAACTGGCGAATTGATCGAAGCTGGCGCAGGCCGGCGACAGCAGCACCACGCCGCCGCTCGCCACGGCGGCGTCATGAGCGGCCTGCACGGCGGTGTCCAGATCGCCGGACATTTCATGGTCAACGACGCCATTCAACGTTTGGGCAAACGCGTCCGCCGCCTCGCCGATCAGGAACGCCCGGGCAATCCTGGAATAATGCGGCGCCAGGCTGTCGATGCCCCCTTGTTTGGCGATGCCGCCGACGATCCAGAAAATATTGTCATAGGCCGCCAGGGCGTGGGCCGCGGCCTCGGCATTGGTCGCCTTGCTGTCATTGACGAACAACACGCCAGCGTGGCGCGCCACCACTTCCATGCGATGGGGCAATCCGGGATAGCTTGAAAGGCCGGGGATGATTTGTGACGGCGTCAAGCCAAGCACTTCGGCCAGGGCGAAGGCGACGGCGGCGTTCTGCCAATTATGGGCGCCGCGCAAGGTCTCGATACCGTTCAGATCGGCAATCGGCGTGGCGGTGCCGGAACGGAACAACTGGCCGTCCTTGACAAAGATGCCGGCGGCCAGCTCCCGGAGCACGGAAACTTCCAAGACCTCGCACCCCTTGGCGGCCATGTCCTGGGCGATCCGCGCCGAATAGCCGTCATCGACGCCGATCACCAGGGTGGCGCCGGGGCCGGCCATGTCCAGCAACCGGCGCTTGGCCGCGATGTAGCCGTCCATGCCGCCGTGGCGGTCCAGGTGATCGGGCGTGATATTCAACAGGGCCACCACATCGGGCCTCAGTCCCGTGGTCAGGTCGATCTGATAGGAGGAGAGCTCCAAAACATAGACGCCCGCCTCGCCCAAAACCTCGAAATCCAGAACAGGGCGGCCAAGGTTGGCGCCGGCCTCCACCTCTCGCCCCGATGCCGAGAGAATATGCGCCAACAGTGACGTCGTCGTGGATTTTCCATTGGTGCCGGTAATGGCGGCCAGGGCGGCACCAGCGACACCGGTGGCTGCGGGCCGGCCGCGGGCGAACAATTCAACGTCGCCCAGAATTTCCGCGCCGAGGCTATCCGCCAGACCGACCACGGGGTGGGGTTGAGGGTGGGTCAAGGGCACGCCGGGGCTCAAAACCAAGGCGGCGATACCTTGCCAGGCTTCGGCCGTTGGCGGGGCGGTGGTGGCGCCGAGTTTCCCAGCGTCCGAGCGGCGGTTCGGATCGTCGTCCCAGACCAGTACGCTGGCCCCGCCCGCGACCAGCGCCCGGACCGCCGACAGACCGGTGCGGCCCAGTCCGAACACGGCGACCTTTTTATCTCTATATGTGGTGATCGGGATCATGCTCAGCGCAGCTTCAACGTGGCCAGGCCGACCAGGGCCAGAATGACGGCGATAATCCAGAAACGGATGACGATGGTGGGTTCGGCCCAGCCCTTTTGTTCGTAGTGATGATGCAGCGGCGCCATGCGGAAGACCCGCCGTCCGGTCAATTTGAACGATGCTACCTGGACGATGACCGAGACCGTCTCCAGCACGAACAATCCGCCGATCACGGCCAGCACCAGTTCATGCTTGGTCACCACGGCGACGGCGCCCAGGCCCCCGCCCAGGGACAGGCTGCCCGTATCGCCCATGAAGACCATGGCGGGCGGTGCGTTGAACCACAGGAATCCCAAACCGGCCCCGACCATGGCGCCGCAATAAACCGCCAACTCGCCGGCGCCCGGCACGGCGTGAAGCTGCAGGTAACCTGCAAAAACCACGTTGCCTGTCAGATAGGCGATCAGCGCGAAGGCGGAACTGGCGATGATCAGGGGGCCGATCGCCAGGCCATCCAAGCCATCGGTCAGATTGACGGCGTTGGACGACCCGACCATGACCAGCGCCACGAAGGGTATAAAGAACAACCCCATGTCGATGAGCAAATTCTTGGCGAACGGCACCGCCAAATGGGAGGACATGGCGTCAGGCTGGAAGGACATGATCCAAAGAGCGGCCGCCACCGCGACAATAATTTCCAGTACCAGTTTCAGCTTTCCGGGCAGGCCCCGCACGTTGGCCCGCGTCACCTTCAGGTAGTCATCGGCAAACCCGATCAGGCCAAACCCGGCGGTGACCAACAACACGGCCCAGACATATTGGTTGGACAAGTCGGCCCACAGCAGGGTCGAGACCGACAATGCCAGCAAAATCATGAATCCGCCCATGGTGGGGGTGCCCTGCTTGGCGACGATGTGCCGTTGCGGCCCGTCATCGCGGATCGGCTGACCCCGGCCCTGCTTGCTGCGCAACCAGCGAATGAGTGGCGGGCCGACGATAAAGCTGATAATCAGCGCGGTCATCACCGCCGCGCCGGTACGGAAGGTGAGATAGCGGAACAGATTGAAGATCCGGAAATCCTCGGCCAAGGGATAAAGCAGATTGAAAAGCATCGCCGCCCCCTACCCTCTCGCCACGGATGAGGCGGCATCGACTACCGGTCCAAGGCCGCGCAAGGCCTGAACGATCGGCGCCATATCCAGACCCAGCGAGCCCTTGACCAGAACCGTATCGCCGGCCCTGACCGTGGCCTCGACACGGGGCAACAGCTGTGCCGATGTTGCCTCGTAGGCACCACGCCTATGTTTGGGCAGAGCCTCGAACAAACGGGCCATATGGGGTCCACAGGCCAGAACCAGATCGACGCCGGCGGCTTCCAGGGCCGGGGCCAGGCCGGCATGAAGTTCCGGCGCCGTCGCGCCCAGTTCCAGCATGTCCCCCAACACGGCGATACGCCGGCCCAGGGGTTCGACCTCAACCGCGCCCAAGGTTTCCAGGGCGGCGGTCATGGCCACGGGCGAGGCGTTATAGCTTTCATCGATAATCAACAAGCTGCCGTCGCCGATTTCGATACGGTGGCGTTCGCCCCGTCCCTTGGGCGGGGAAACCTCGGCCAAGGTCAGGGCGGCCAAACCAAGATCGGCATCCAGGGCGCGCACGGCTGCCAGCACGGCCAGGCTGTTGATGGCCCAATGACGGCCCGGCGCACCGACCTTGTAGGTCACGGCCTGACCATCAATATCGGCGGAGATGCAGTTGCACGTGGGGTGTTGGGCCAGACCGATCAAACGCGCATCGGCGTCTTCATGGGCGCCGAAGGAAATCACCCGACCGACACCGGCGGCCTTGGCGGCGGCCGCCAAATGTCCAAAGTGTGCATTGTCCCGGTTCAAGATCGCCACGCCGTCGGGTTCCAGCCCGGCGAAAATTTCCGCCTTGGCATCGGCGATCTCGCTTAACGAAGAGAAGAATTCCAGGTGCACCGGCTCAACATTGGTGATGATGGCCACATTGGGGCGGACCATGCGGCTAAGGGGGCCGATCTCGCCCGAATGGTTCATGCCCAGCTCAAACACACCAAATGCCGTGGTGCTGGGCATCCTGGCCAGACTCAACGGCGCGCCCCAGTGATTGTTCAAATTACCTTTGGAGGCATGGGTGGGGGCGCCCCGCGCCAAGGCCTGGGCAAGCGCCTCCTTGGTGCCGGTTTTGCCGACGCTGCCGGTCACGGCGACGATGCGGGCGGAACCCCGCGCGCGGGCGGCCCGGCCCAAAGCCTCTAACCCTGCCAGGGTATCGGGCACCATCAACAAGGGCGCATCAGCCGCGATATCACTGGGTGGTTCACTAACCATGGCGGCCACGGCGCCACGGGCCAGGGCATCGGCCACGAAGCGGTGGCCGTCGAAGTTCGGACCCTGGATCGCGACGAATAGATCGCCGGCCTGAACCGTGCGGCTGTCAATGGAAACGCCGGTGGCATCCCAATTGCCGTCCGCCTCGGCATTGACCGCAGCCGCCGCCTCGGCGGCGCGCCAAAGAATGGCGGCGGTCATGCGCCTGCCCCCCGCAATAGGTTGCGCGCCACCTCGCCATCGTCAAAGGGATGGGTAACGCCGGCAACCTGCTGCCCGGTTTCATGCCCCTTGCCCGCGATGATCAGAACGTCGCCGGCGCTCAGCCAGCCGATCGCCGTGGCAATGGCCTGGCCCCGGTCGCCAATCTCGACCGCGCCCGGACAGCCCTGCAGTATTTCGCTTCGGATCAGGTCCGGATCCTCACTGCGCGGATTGTCATCGGTGACAATGATCCTGTCCGCCAGTTCGGCGGCGATCCGCCCCATTTGTGGCCGTTTGCCCCGGTCCCGGTCACCGCCGCAGCCGAAGACCACGTACAACTTCCCCGCCGTATGGGGCCGCAAGGCGGTGATGGCCGCGCGCAAGGCTTCGGGCTTGTGGGCGTAGTCCACATAGACGCCGCCGCCAACCGCCTGCAGGCGGCCGGGCACGCCGGTCAGTTTCCGGGCCGCGCCCAGTACAGCCTCCGCCCGCTCGCCGCAGGCAATGACCAAGGCAATGGCGCACAGCACGTTCTCGGCCTGAAAGGCGCCGATCAACGGCAATTCAATGTTCACCCGGTGGTCCTTAACCGCGATGGTCAGGCTTTGACCCCTCGCCCGCGCCTCGCATTGCAACAGATCGATGTCGCCGCCCGGGCCGAAACTCAGGATATCATGACCGCTGTCTCGGCAAGCCAAGGTCAGGCGGTCCGTTAAATCCGAGGCACTTGGCAATACGGCCGTGCCACCGCTCGCCATGACCTCCGTGAACAGACGGAGCTTGGCGAGAAAATATGCCTCTTCATCGGCGTGATAGTCGAGATGGTCGCGGGACAGATTGGTGAAAGCGGCCGCCCTGACCCTGACGCCGTCCAGGCGCTGTTGTTCGAGGCCATGGCTGGAGGCCTCCAACGCCAGATGATCCACGCCCGCACCGGCCAGTTCCGCCAGGGCCTGGTGCAGAATGACCGGGTCCGGCGTGGTATGCGCCAATGTGCGCCGTACCGGCGCCGAGATTACGCCCAACGTGCCCAGGCTGGCGCCCTGGCGGCCCAGGGTGAGCCAAATTTGGCGGACAAAATCGACGATGGAACTTTTGCCGGAAGTTCCCGTAACGGCGGCGACGGTCGCCGGCTGGGCGCCAAAAAAGCGCGCCGCCAGAAGGGATAGGCGGCGGCGTGGTTCCTTGTCCTCGATGACGGCAATATCGACGGAGGTGTTTAAAGTGGCCGCCAGACCGGGTGGACCCAACAAGGCCACCGCGCCGCGGCGTACGGCCTCGTCGGCGAAGTCAGCGCCGTTCAAAGCGCTATCGGCGAGGCTGGAGGGCAGGGCGGCGAACAGATAGCCGGGCCGCACCTGGCGGCTATCCGCCGTCAGCCCAACAATCTCCCTATCCGCCA
>JAPYPT010000507.1 GCA_029937535.1 Alphaproteobacteria bacterium | reverse complement strand
AGATAGTCCAGATCCACCTTGCCGGCGCGCAGCAACTCATGCACCAGGGCCAGGACCAGCAGGCCGTCGCTGCCCGGCGTCACTGCCAGCCATTGGTCCGCGATGGCGGCGTAGCCCGTGCGCACCGGGTTGACGGCAACATACTTGGCGCCGTTTTCCTTCAGCTTCGCCAGGCCGGTCTTGATGGGGTTGGAATCATGGTCCTCCGCCACCCCGAACATCATGAAATAACGGCAATGCTCCCAATCCGGTTCGCCGAATTCCCAGAACGACCCGCCAATGGAATACAGCCCCCCAGCCGCCATGTTGACGGAACAAAAGCCGCCGTGGGCGGCATGGTTCGGGGTGCCGAACTGGCTGGCCCACCACCCCGTTAGGGCCTGGCTTTGATCCCGTCCGGTAAAAAACGCCAATTTGCGTGGGTCCTGCGCGCGGATCGGCGCCAGCCAGGAGGTGGCCAGTTCCAGCGCCTCCTCCCACTCAATGGCCTTGAATTCACCGCTGCCCCGCTCGCCGACCCGCAACAGGGGTTGGGACAGCCGGGCCGGTGAATGATGTTGCATGATCCCCGCCGAACCCTTGGCGCACAGCACCCCGCGATTGACCGGATGGTTCTTGTTGCCCTCGATATAGCGCAGTTCGCCATCGCGCAAATGCACCTTGATGCCGCAGCGGCAGGCGCACATGTAGCAGGTGGTGTACTTGATTTCGTCGGATATTTCCGGAGATAGATCGATCCGATCCGCGTCGGCTTCTGCGTCGGCTTCTGCAACGGCTTCAAACGTCGTCATACAGGTGGGCTCCCCCGCGCCGCGCGGAGCGGCAACAATATCGGCGCATCATAATTGACCAAACGCAGGTGTACAATTGCGCTAGTGCCACGGAAGTGACATTCGCCATGAAATCATGGCGTCCATTATTCCCCGTGGCATTGCCCGACGGCCCCTATTACACTTGCCGAACGCCATCTCCAAGGGGTGAAGGCCCGATGACGAGTACCGCATACCATAAATTTCGTACCGAACGGGCGCCGGCGCCTTCCGGCTGCCCGGTCAATCACGAATTTTCGCCGTTCTCCGAGGCCTATGTGAAAGCGCCGTACGCGGTGCTGGAAAAGCTTCGCGGCCAGGAGGCGGTGTTTTATGCCGAAACCCTGGGTTATCTGGTTCTGACCCGCATGGAGGACGTGGCCGAGGTTTTCCGCCGCTCCGATATATTCGCCTCCGCCAATGTACAAGACCCGGTTTTGCCGATCTGCGAGGCGGCGGCGGCGGTTCTCGCCGTCCCCGACTATAACCCCATCGCGGTGCTGTCCAACCGCCCACCGCCCGATCACACC
>JAPYPT010000291.1 GCA_029937535.1 Alphaproteobacteria bacterium | reverse complement strand
AATCCCATAAGTCAAAATTGATTCATTCAATTTCGAAAATGGTCTAGCGCATGGCGCGTTCAATTGAACGCGCGACCATGCGCTAAAGCCTTTAAGATAGAGCAACTTATCCGCGGTCAATTGAATCCAATTGACTGCGGGTTGCTCTAGGGTCGTCGAAACTACTCAGCAGGCTCGGGAAATTTTGACAACGCCCGCACCACGGCATTGGGCGTGACGGAGATGACTTTCAAGAAGTTTTGAGCCGCCCTGTCAGGCTCTGTTCGATGCTGTTCCCAATCCCGCAATGTGCCGATAGGTATCTGGAACATGTGGGCGAAATCTTCCTGTGTCAGCCGCATCGATTGCCGGATTAATTTGGCGTCGGCAAGGGGTGCGAATTCTTCAAGTTCGGCAGGTGTCAAGATCGGGTTGTCGGGGTCGGCTCGCGCCGCGTTTTTAATGTCTTGATCCGACATTCCATCCAGTCGCGTCTTTTCCTCGCTTGAAAGCCGCGGCGGCCGATCAAAATTGACTACGGTTTTTGTAATAGTGTTTCCGCTCATCGCTTGTTGCCCTTCGCGCAGATATAATGCGTATTGTCGTTTCGCCGCTCGGTAAATTCCGTTCGTGAATGATCACGACATATACGTTGTCCTCAATGCGGCCGATGACTTGCCATCGATCTTCGCCGCCCCGGCGCTGATATCGTTCAATACGATTGACGTCGCCGAACACATGACAAGCATAATCAAAACGCACGCCGTGATTCGTCTGATTTAGCGCGGCCTTTTCATCGTCCCATTCAAAATCCATTATCAACAATCATTATACGGAAATTCCGTAGTTTTGCAACGTGAGACTGTTTGGCCGGGATGAAGCCAGCGAGGGCCACAAAATGGGCTGGCTGCGCCATCACGACAGCTATGAGGGCGGCTGACCGTATTTTGGGTACACGTAACAAGTACATGTCCCCAAATTACTCCGCCTGGGCGAATGGTCGGGGTGAATAGGGGGACATGTACTTGTTACGTGTACCCCTATTCATGAAGCCGCCATCGGTGCCGGCAGTGTGATGACCCTAAATTCTGAAACCCCCGACCTTGGTATTATTGGTCCGGCGATCGATCCCGTGCCGTATGAAATACGGCAATAATGTCCACGTAATCGGTTTCGACGCCATAAACCACGATGTAGGGCAGTCCAGGCACGACCAGTTCGTGAGTGCCGGGCACCATGCCGTCGCGGCCAGACAGGGGAAAGTCTTCCAACCGGGTTACTGATCCACGGATACGGCGAAGAACGTTGCGGGCCGCGTTGGGGTCATCTTCGCGAATGTAGGCATAAATTTCAGCGAGATCGGCAAGAGCGGTAAGCCGAAAGCGTAGTTGTTTCATATACCAATTTTTTGAAACAGACTCGCTACTTGTTCGTCCGTCGCATGGACCACCGGTTCGCTTAATCGCCGCTCCACCTCAACAATTTGATCCGGCGAGAGGCGCACTTTTTCTGGGTCCTGTTCGGAAATGCTGAGCAGCACCTCGGCCGCCTCATCCTGCTGCTCGGGTGACATCGCACGGATGCGCTGTACAGCCTTATCAAGTAGCTTGGTCATGCGCCCACCATAGCAGTTATATCTCGAAATTCGACTAAATGCTAAAACCACCGACCTTGGTTTCCAGGTATTCGAAAATACCTTCCCGGCTGCCTTCGCGGCCCAGGCCGCTGTCTTTCATGCCCCCGAACGGCGCGGCGGCGGAGGCGGGGTTGATGTCGTTGATGCCGATGATGCCGAATTGCAGGCCCTCGAACAGGCGCATGGCCTGGCTCAGGTTCTGGCTGTAGACGTAGGCGGCCAGGCCGTAGTGGGTGTCGTTGGCCATGGCCAGGACGTCGTCATCGTCATCGAAAGGCACCACGGCGGCCACGGGGCCGAAGGTTTCCTCGCGGTAGATCAGCATCTCGGGCGTGACGTCCGTGAGCACCGTGGGGGCGAAGAAATGACCATTGCCCAGATCACCGTCCGTCAGGCGTTCGCCGCCGCAGAGGACTTTCGCGCCCTTGGCGACGGCATCGTTGACCTGGTTTTCGACCTTGGCCACCGCCGCCTCGTTCACCAAGGGTCCGATGGTGACGCCCTGTTCCATGCCGTTGCCCGCCTTCATGCCCGCCACCCGGCCGGTCAGGGTGTCGAGAAAGCCGTCCAGAATATCCCGGTGCACAAAGATCCGGTTTGGGCTGATGCAGGCCTGGCCGGTGTTAAGGAACTTGACCAGTTGCAGGCCCTTGGCCGCATGCACCGGATCGGCGTCCTTTAGCACCAGGAACGGGGCATGGCCGCCCAATTCGCAAGACACCCGCTTCATGTTGCCGGCGGCCTTGCCGGCCAGCATCTTGCCCACGGCGGTGGAACCGGTGAAGGTCAGCTTGGCCACCTTCGGATGGGAGGTAAATTCCTCGCCCACGGGTTTGGGATCCCCCGCCGTGACCAGGTTGACCACGCCGGGGGGAAAGCCCGCGTCCTCGAAAATCTTAAAGGTCTCGATCGCCGTCAGCGGCGTGGCTTCCGCCGGTTTCAGGACCACGGTGCAGCCCGCCGCCAGGGCCGGTCCCAGCTTTCGCGTGATCATGGAAATGGGATAGTTCCACGGCGTGATCGCGGCCACCACGCCGACGGGCTGGTGGAGGACGTGAAAGCGCTGATCGGCCCGGGCCGAGGGGATAATCTCGCCATAGACCCGCTTGCCCTCCTCGGCGAACCATTGCAGAAAGTCGGAGGCGTACTTTACCTCCGTCATGGCCGCGCGCAGGGGCTTGCCCTGTTCCGCCGTCATCACCTTGGCCAGATCCTCCTGGCGCTCCAGCATCAGGGCATGGGCCCGCATGAGGAATTCCGCCCGCTGATAGGGCGTGGTGGCGCGCCAGGTCACGAAAGCTTCGGCCGCCGCCTCGATCGCCTCCCTCGCCGCCGCGCCGCCGCCATCGGGCAGGGATTTGATGACGCCGCCCGTGGCGGGATTGAGCACCTCGAACGTGGCCTGGCCGGGCTCGGTGGCCCAGTTTCCGTTGATATACATGGCGTGACCTATCCTTGGACGTTGTGGCTTTTAGCGATCTTCATGGCGATGTGTTCGCCGGCCGTGATGGGGGCATAGCGCGGTTGTTGGCCGGGGTCCAGGCAGGAGGGCAGGCATTCGATTTGGGCGTCGAAATTGGGGTGCATGAAGTAGCCGATGGATTGCCGCCGGCTCCTCGCGTCCTCCTGGTTGGCGGGGTTGGCGACCCGGTGCAGGGTGGATTTCCAGCGGTCGTTGGTCCAGCGCGCCAGCATGTCGCCAAGGTTCACCACCAATTCGCCGGGCCCGGCCTGCACGCCGCGCCAGGCGCCGTCGGGCATTTGCACTTCCAGGCCACCTGTGGCCTCCGTCATGGCCAATATTGTCATGGCGCCGAAATCCGTATGCGCCCCGGTGCGCAACTGGTTTGGCAGCGGCGGCGTGGTCAGGGCGGGGTAATGATGGCAGCTCAGAATGGAGAAATGGCGGTCGATCAGCGGGGCGAAATGATCCTCATCCAAGTCCAAAGCCACGGCGAAGATCCGCAGCAGGTTGGCCGACAATGTCTCGAAACCGCGATAGACGGCGATCAGGGCATCGTCAATACCGCCCGGTTGGTCGGGAATGGTGTTGGGCCAATAGGCCGTGCGCGCGTCCGGTAAATCCGAAAAATGCGCCTGGTGGTCATCGACGGGACCCAGAAATACCGTCTCCCGCAGATCCGGCGGGATGTCCTGGTCAAGGGTGGAGGCCAGACCACGGGTGGCAAACCCGTGATAGCCGCGCTGTTTCGAGGGGCCCTGGGGATGCCAGCGGTCCTTGGTTTCCCGCGGCAGGTCCATGAACGCCTGGGTCAGGGTGAAGGCGTCCCGCAGCACAGCTTCGTCAAGGCCATGGTCCGTAATCACCAGAAACCCAATGTCCCGGCA
The DNA here is from genome assembly GCA_029937535.1 of Alphaproteobacteria bacterium. Taxonomy (GTDB): domain Bacteria; phylum Pseudomonadota; class Alphaproteobacteria. The sequence continues at coordinate 2,368 of JAPYPT010000291.1, read as the reverse complement.
GCTCGCCGCGACCGCGTTCGCAACCTCGCCTTTGGCCGTGCCGTCGAGAAACGGCGCAATATTGATGCGGGGGATATCCATGGCGGCCTATTCCGTCATGTCCGTGACCAAGTGGTCATAGGGCGCGTCATAGCTGATCAGCCCGCCTGATATCATCGCCGCCTTGAGCCGCGCGAAGGCCGTCACCGGCAGTTCCGTGGTGCGCGCCCATAGGCCCGAGGCGCGGTAACCTTCGATCATCCGGGCCAGGTTTTCGTCCACCAAATCCGGAAAATAGTCGCTGACCGCCTTGGCGGTTTCCTTGGGGTCATCCTGGTGCAGGACGGCCAGGGCCCGTTCGATGCCGCCGATCAGGGCCTGGCAGGTCTCGGGCTGTTTTTCCGTGAAGGCGCGGGTGGTGTAAAACGAGGTCCAGCAGCTATCGCCCCGTTGGGCGCAGCGGTGCCAGATATGGCCCGCGCCGCTTTGCACCAGGGCGTCCGCATGGGGCTCGAATGTCTGCACCACATCCAGTTCGCCGGCCCTGAACGCGGCGGCGTTTTCGGGCATGGACTGGTCCATGACCCAATCGATGGCGGATAGATCGATCCCGGCGCGGCCCAGATCGTCCTGCAGGGTCATCCATGGCGTGGGGACGTCCGTCATGGCGCCGACCCGTTTGCCCACCAGATCGGCAAAGCGGAAGTGTTCGTTCGCCTCTCGCCCGAGCAGAATGGAGGGATCGCGGGCGACGATCTGGGCGAAACAGACCAGGGGGCAATCCCGGTCGCGGTCATGATGCAGCATCACCCGCATGGGCCCGCCCCAGGACACATCGGCCCGGCCGTCGATCAACCCTTGCGCGGTCTCGGACGTGCTGGGCGAGGTCTGGACCCTAACGTCGATGCCCATGGCGGCCCAGTCGCCGCGCACGATGGCCAGGTAAAACGGCACGTAAACAACGGTCCGCATGTTCTCGTATAGGATAATAGGTTTGCTCATGCCGCCAACCTAACCGACAATGGGGCTGGACGGAACGTCCTTGCCCCGGCAAAATTTGCGGGTACGCCAATTAGGAATATCAAGACCATGTCGCAAACTGCTGAATCCACCGAAAATGCGATCGCCAAATCCATTGCCGACCCCATTGAGTTTGAATTGTTCAAGAACGCCATCTTCGCCATCGGCGATGAAATGGCGGTCACCGTTTGCCGGACCACCTATTCCGGCGTCTTGCGGGACAACATGGATTTCTCCACCGCCCTGGCCGATGCGGACGGCAAGATGGTGGCCCAGGGCCTGACCCTGCCGGGACATCTTGGCTCCATCCCGGCCGCCCTGGCGGTGGTGGTGAAACGTTTTGAAGGCAATATTCACCCCGGCGATATGTTCATCATGAACGATCCCTTCGATGGCGGCATGCATCTGCCGGATATATTCATCTTTCAGCCCCTGTTCCACGACGGCAAGCGCGTCGCCTTCGCCGCCACCATCAGCCACCATTCCGATGTCGGGGGCCGGGTGCCCGGCTCCAACGCCTCCGACTCGACCGAGATCTATCAGGAGGGTCTGCGCATTCCACCCCTGAAGCTGTTCGAGGCGGGCAAGCGCAACGAGACCATGTGGGCGATGATTGAGAAAAACGTGCGCATCCCGATCCTGGTTCTCGGCGATCTGCGGGCGCAACTGGCGGCCTGCCATATTGCCGAGGTCCAGTTTGGCGAGCTGTTGATCCGTTACGGCGCCGAAAAGGTGGCGCTGTATATGGAAGAGGTGATCAACTATGCCGAACGCCTGACCCGCGCCGCCGTGGCCGAGTTGCCGGACGGGGTATGGTCTTTCGAAGACTGGATCGATGACGACGGTATCGATCTGGACCGGCCCATCCGCCTGTTCGTGACCGTGACCAAGGCCGGCGACGAGATGACCGTGGATTGGACCGGCAGTTCGGAACAGGTCAAGGGCGCCATCAACAGCTCCCTCTCCTTCACCGTGGCCCATTCCGTGGCCGCCATCCGCTCCATACTGCCGCTCAACATCCCGTCCAACGAAGGGGTGTTCCGGGTCATCAAGGTGGTGGCGCCGCCAGGCACCATTACCAACATGGTGCTGCCCGCGGCCTGCGCGGCGCGCGGTCTGACCGGCTTCCGCATGGGTGATTGCATGTTCGGCGCCCTGGCCATGATGCTGCCCGACCAGGTTTGCGCCGCATCCGACGGGGGCAACACGGGCGTTTCCATCGGCGGCTACGATGATGACCGCCAGCCTTATATTTATGTGGATTTCTCCTGCGGCACTCATGGCGGGCGGCCCTGGTCGGATGGCCTGCAAGGTAATTCCAACATGTTCGCCAACATGGCCTCGCAATCGGTCGAGGTGATCGAGGCCG
>JAPYPT010000290.1 GCA_029937535.1 Alphaproteobacteria bacterium | reverse complement strand
ACGAGGCGGAAATCGCCAATCTGGGCATCGGCCGCAAGTTCCAGAAACCCACGGTATTTGAAAGCCACAGCGTCGAGGATAATCTGCAACTGGCGCAAAAGGCTCCGCGCGGCCCCTTTGCCTGCCTAATCGCGAAATTAACAGGCGAACAACAGGCCGTCATAGACGAGACATTGGACACAATCGCCCTGACGGCGGATAGAGCCCGCCTGGCCGGCGAACTGTCCCATGGTCAAAAGCAATGGTTGGAAATCGGTATGTTGTTGATGCAGCAGCCCGAATTGCTGCTGGTCGATGAACCGGTCGCCGGCATGACCGATGCGGAGACGGAACAAACCGCCGAGCTGTTGCGCGAGATCGCCGCCACACGTTCCGTTGTCGTGGTCGAACATGACATGGAATTCGTCCGCGCCCTGGACACCAAGGTCACGGTTCTGCATGAAGGTTCCGTGTTGTCCGAAGGCGCCCTGGACGTGGTGCAGAACGACGAAAAAGTCATCGAAGTCTATTTGGGGCGCTGAACGATGCTGCAAGTGGACAATATCGATCTCTATTATGGCGCCTCCCACGCCTTGCGCGGCGTCTCTCTTACCGCCAAGCCCGGTGAAGTGACCTGCGTTCTGGGCCGCAACGGCGTCGGCAAGACATCGTTGCTGCGCGCCATCGTCGGGCAGCAGGCCATCCAGGGCGGCGGCATCCATTGGGAAGACAAGGACATCTCGAAAGCTCCCAGCCATGCGCGCGCCCGCGCCGGTATTGCCTATGTGCCCCAAGGCCGGGAGATCTTTCCGTTTTTGACCGTCGATGAAAATCTGCGTTCGGGCTTTGCCGCCCTGCCCCGGACGGAGAGGCGGCTGCCGCCCGAGACGTTCAAGCTGTTCCCCGTCCTGCAAGACATGCTGGGCCGCCAGGGCGGCGATCTGTCCGGCGGGCAACAACAGCAATTGGCCATCGCCCGCGCCCTGGCCATGCAGCCCCGGCTTTTGGTGCTGGACGAGCCGACGGAAGGCATCCAGCCCTCCATCATCAAGGATATTCAGCGCATCATCGGCCTGCTGCGGGACCGGGGCGACATGGCGATCGTGCTGGTGGAGCAGTATTTCGAGTTCGCCCGCGATCTGGCCGACAGCTATATCGTCATGGACCGGGGCGAGGTCGTGCTATCGGGCCACAGGTCGGATATGGTGGAGGAAGATGTACGCCGCTATCTCACGGTCTGATCCGCCGATCCCCCCACAGCAACCGCGGCGATTGCAACGCCTCTCGGGGCGCGCCCGGGCGTCCTTTTCCGGCGCCGGTAGCCGCTTGGTCGATCTCTACCAATCGAACCCCTGCCGGGTGCTGTTGCCCCGCCGCCGGGATGGTAATGTGGAGGCCGTCCTGCTGAATACCGCCGGCGGCATCACCGATGGCGACCGCCTGGACTATGCCATTGCCGCCCACGACGGCGCGACGGTCACGGTGACCACCCAGGCGGCGGAAAAAGTCTACCGCTCCCGTGGCGCCGAGGCGGAGGTTCATAGCCATCTGATCATCTCCGGCGGCGCCTTCCTGGAATGGCTGCCCCAGGAAAGCATCCTGTTTAACGGCGCCGCCCTGGCCCGCAAGACCGATATTGAAATTGACGGCGGCAGCCGGCTGCTGGCCATGGACTGGCTGTTGCTGGGCCGTCTGGCCAGCGGTGAGAGGCTGGATAGCGCCAACCTGCACGACCGCTGGCGCCTGCGCCGGGACGGCAAGCTAATATGGGCCGACGATTTCCGCCTGAATGGCGATCTGGAAACATTGGCCCAGCGTCCTTCCCTGCTCCATGGCGCCCGCGCGCTCGCAACCTTGATCTACGTGGCGCCGGATGCGTCCGCGCATCTGGAAACGGCCCGGCGGCTCTTGTTGAAGACCACGGGCCGCGCCGGCGTGAGTGAACGCCCCGGTTTGTTGATCTGCCGTTTTCTCGGCCCCGACGGCCTTGCCCTCAGACGGGACGTGGAAACATTCCTGACGTCTTTCCGCGCCGTCCTGCACGGCCAACCCCGTCCCCTGCCCCGCGTCTGGGCCTGTTGATGATTGTTTTCGAGGAGGAACCAAATGTTTCTGACCCCACGGGAAAAAGACAAATTGATGGTGGCCACCGCCGCCATGGTCGCCCGCAACCGCCTCGGCCGGGGCGTTAAACTGAATTACCCCGAATCCGTCGCCCTGATCAGCGATTTCGTGGTCGAAGGCGCCCGCGACGGGCGCACCGTGGCCGATCTGATGGCGGCGGGCGCCGGCGTCATCACCCGCGATCAGGTCATGGAAGGCATCCCCGAGATGCTGCACGACGTCCAGGTCGAAGCCACCTTTCCCGACGGGACCAAGCTGGTCACCGTGCATCATCCCATCCGTTGAGGGCCAGAATCATGATTCCGGGCGAGATAATTGCGCAAAGCGGCGAACTGACCCTGAACGAGGGCCAGGACGTCGTCACTCTAACAGTAGCCAACAGGGGCGACCGTCCTATTCAGGTCGGCAGCCATTATCATTTCTTTGAAACCAACGGGGCCCTGGATTTTGACCGGGACGCCGCCCGCGGCCGCCGCCTGGACATCCCCGCCGGCACCGCCATCCGGTTTGAGCCGGGGCAAAGCCGCGAGGTGCCCCTGGTTTCCTATCTGGGCAAACGCACGGTGCATGGTTTCAACGGCGCCGTGCGGGGCGCTCTGGACGAGGGGAGCTAGATCATGCCGGCAAAAATGAACCGGGACGACTATGCCCATATGTACGGCCCCACCACTGGCGACAAGGTGCGCTTGGCGGATACGGAGCTGTTTATCGAAGTAGAAAATGACCACACCACCTATGGCGAGGAGGTCAAGTTCGGCGGCGGCAAGGTGATCCGCGACGGCATGGGTCAAAGCCAAGTAACCCGCGCCCAGGGCGCCGTGGACACGGTCATCACCAACGCCCTGATCCTGGATCACTGGGGCGTGGTCAAGGCCGATATCGGCATCACCGACGGCCGCATCAGCGGTATCGGCAAGGCTGGCAACCCCGACGTCCAGCCCGGTGTCGATATCATCATCGGGCCGTCGACGGAGGCCATTGCCGGCGAAGGCAAGATCATCACCGCCGGCGGCCTGGATGTGCATATCCATTTCATCTGCCCGCAACAGATTGAGGAGGCGCTGTTCTCCGGCATCACCACCATGATGGGCGGCGGCACGGGTCCCGCCACGGGCACCAACGCCACTACCTGCACGCCGGGGCCCTGGCATATTCAGCGCATGTTGCAGGCAGCGGACGGCTTTCCCATGAACCTTGGCTTTTTCGGCAAGGGCAATGCCTCCCTGCCCGAAGCGTTGGTGGAACAGGTGGAAGCCGGCGCCTGCGGGTTGAAACTGCACGAAGATTGGGGCACCACGCCATCCGCCATCGATTGCTGCCTGTCGGTCGCCGATGAGATGGACGTCCAGGTGATGATCCACACGGACACTTTGAACGAATCCGGTTTCGTCGAAAATTCCGTCAACGCCTTCAAGGGCCGCACCATCCATGCCTTTCATACCGAGGGCGCGGGGGGCGGCCATGCACCGGACATCATCAAGGTCTGTGGCGAGGCCAACGTCATCCCCTCGTCCACCAACCCCACGCGGCCCTACACCCGCAATACCGTGGACGAGCATCTGGACATGTTGATGGTCTGCCATCATCTGGACCCCAACATCGCCGAGGATGTCGCTTTCGCCGAAAGCCGCATCCGCAAGGAGACCATCGCGGCGGAGGATATTCTACACGACCTGGGCGCCTTTTCGGTGATCGCCTCGGACAGCCAGGCCATGGGCCGGGTGGGCGAGGTCATCATCCGCACCTGGCAGACCGCCGACAAGATGAAAAAGCAGTTCGGCGCCCTGGACGGCGAAACCGGTGACAACGATAATCTGCGCGCCCGGCGCTATGTGGCGAAGTACACCATCAACCCGGCCATCGCCCAGGGCATTGCCGAACATGTGGGTTCGGTGGAGGTCGGGAAGCTGGCCGATCTGTGCATCTGGTCGCCGGCCTTTTTCGGCGTCAAACCGGACCTGATTTTGAAAATGGGCACCATCGCGGCGGCGCAAATGGGTGATCCCAATGCCTCCATCCCGACGCCGCAACCGCAGTATCTGCGCCCCATGTTCGGCGCCTTTGGCGGCTCGCAAACCGCCTCCGCCGTGACATTTGTATCTCAAGCAGGTTTAGGCGTTGGCGCTGAATATGGCCTGGCCAAGCAGGTCCTGGCGGTGGGCAACACCCGGGGCGGTATCGGCAAGGCTGCGATGGTTCTGAACGATGCCATGCCGAAGATCGAGGTCGATCCGGAAACCTATGAAGTGCGCGCCGATGGTACCCTGCTGACCTGCGAGCCGGCGGAAGTGCTGGCCATGGCGCAACGTTATTTCATGTATTAGGGAGGGTTCAATGGAACGCGCCATCGCTCATTTCAACGCCCGCGACTGGCCGGTGGACCTGGCCGAGGACGGCGTCACGCTGGCCTTTGACGATCGCCACCGCCGGCGCATCCGGCTGCGGACCGATGGCGGCGAAGACATCCTGCTGGATCTGCCCAAGGCCATCGCCATGGCCCATGGCGACGGCCTGCGGGTCAGCGACGGCCGCTGGCTGGCGGTTCGCGCCGCGCCGGAACCGCTGCTGGAAATCCGCTGCCCCACAGCCCTGGCCCTGTTGCGCATGGTTTGGCATCTGGGCAACCGGCATCTGCCCACGGATGTCACGGAAGAACGCCTGCGCATCCGCCCCGACCACGTAATCGAAGCCATGGTGGAGGGCATGGGCGCGAGGGTGGACAAGATCACCGCGCCATTTCAACCCGAAGGCGGCGCTTACGACGATCATTCCGGCGAACATTCTGGCGAGCATGGCCATGACCACTAAACCAGAACACCTCCTCCGCCTGCAAAGCTGGCTGTCGCCGGCCTTTCCCATCGGCGCCTTCAGTTACTCCCACGGCCTGGAATATGCCGTGGAGGTTGGCCTGGTGCATGACCGCGGGAGCCTGGTGGATTGGCTGGAGGCCGATCTACGCCACGGCAGCGGGCGCAACGAAGCCATCTTCCTGTCCCTGGCGCTGAATGCAGGGGACGAAGCATTCCTGGAGATCGCTGAACTGGCGGCGGCCTCGTTCGCCACCTCGGAGCTGGCCCTTGAAGGTCTCTCCATGGGCGAAGCTTTCCTAGCGACCGTGCTGAGCGCCTGGCCAAATGACGCCCTTCGGGAACGCGCCGGGTTACTGGAGGTGCGGCCAACCCTGGCCATCGCCGTCGCCATGGCCTGTACCGCCCATGGCATCGATCCAACGGCCACCCGGCATCTGTTCCTGCAATCATGGTCGGCCAACCTGATCAACGCGGCGGTGCGTCTGGTGCCCCTGGGACAGACCGACGGCCAATTGGCCCAAGCCGCGCTTGAAGCCGCCGTGCTGGCAGTGGCGGATGAAACCAGCGTGGCGACCTTGGACGATCTTGGCTCCGCCGCCCTTATGGTGGACTGGGCCAGCATGCAGCATGAAACCCAATACACGAGGTTATTTCGATCATGAGCGCAGTTTCAGATATTTCACCCGACCATGGACCCTTGCGCATCGGCGTCGGCGGCCCGGTCGGCTCCGGCAAGACGGCATTGCTGGAGGGGCTCTGTCGCCGCATGAGCGGGACGCGGGACATAGTGGTGATCACCAATGATATCTACACCAAGGAGGATCAGATGATCCTGACCCGCACCGGCGTCTTGCCGGCGGAGCGGATCATGGGCGTGGAGACGGGCGGCTGCCCCCATACCGCCATCCGTGAAGATGCCTCGATCAACCTGGCGGCGGTGGCGCAGATGAGTGCTGCCTTTCCCAAGGCGGAAATCTGCCTGATCGAGTCAGGCGGCGATAATCTGGCCGCCACCTTCAGCCCCGAACTGGCCGATCTGACGATCTATGTCATCGATGTCGCCGCCGGCGAGAAGATCCCCCGCAAGGGCGGCCCCGGCATCACCCGGTCCGATCTTCTGATCATCAACAAGATCGACCTGGCGCCGCATGTGGGCGCGGATCTCGAGGTCATGCGCAGCGACACGGAACGCATGCGCGGCGACAGACCGTACGTTTTCACCAATCTCAAAACCCAGGAGGGACTGGACGAGGTGGTTGAATTCATCACCACGGCCGGCGGCCTTTAAAACCAACCCACACGGAGTGTGCGCCAGGACACTTGCCCTTTTGTCCCCGATAACTACATTGGCGACAGGGGATAATACCAAGTTGCGGTGATAGAGACCCATATAGATCGTTTCAGAGGCCCCTCGGGTAGGAGTGGA
>JAPYPT010000506.1 GCA_029937535.1 Alphaproteobacteria bacterium | reverse complement strand
ATGTATCAGTGGTCATTATGCCCCGATAAGGCGAAAGCTCAAAACCAAAACCGCCGCTTCCAGTTTTTGGACCGTTACGCTATCTTCAGCCTATGGCCGCATCCTCCAATCCCGTGCCCGATCACATTGTGGTTCACGGGAATTGTGTGGACTGCGGGCGGCCGGTGGAGTTTGACCCCACGCCCTTCACCGGCGCAGCCGCGAAGCCCCTCGCGCCCGGCAACACGCGACTGCACATGGAGCTGCCCGACGAGATGCAGCACAAACACCCCGAGCGCTGCGAGGAATGCAAGCCGGCCCATTTCGTCAAATGGCAGGCGCGGCGAAACCAATTACCGTGGCTGATCGCACTGGCGGTGGGGTCGCTCGCGCTGGCGGGATGGCTGGTTTTGAAATGACGAATTCAGATTTACGATTTACGAATTGAAACCAATCGTCATTCGTAAATTCACTCAATCACTTCCAGCCGTTGCTTCGCGGTTTCGGCTTCCAATTCTTCCTGCAACATCGCGGCGGGGAATTCCGGATCGGCGGTCACTTTGATTTCCTGCACGAATTCTTTGCCATCCACCTTGAGGATAACGATGAATGTGCCCGCGGCGGCCGAATTGCCGGGGCGATTCAGTGAGGGGGCCGGCCGGCCGGTGGGACCTCCCTTGTTGCCGGGGCGCGGGGCGGGGCGGCGGGCGGCAGCGCGCAAATCCCAGCGGACGCCGTGAAGACCTTTGGATTTTTTCACCGGCAACCGCCGGATGGCTTGGCCACGGGCATTGCGAATTTCCAGCGTCACCGCCTTGGCGTTTTCGCCGAGGTAATAAAAAATCCGGCTGCCGAAGGCCGGGTTTGCCCCGGCAAAATTACGATGGCCCGAACGCGAAAAACCCAATGCGCCCGCCCACAAAACGCCTTCGCGCGGTTGGAATAAATGCGCCTTTGCCGCCGCTACTTTTTTTGTGAACTGCCGCAGGGGTGTGATTTCCAAAATCCACGCACTACGCCCGTGGGTGCCCGCGACGATTTCGCCCGCAGTGGGATGCACCGCGATCTCGTGAACGGCCACGGTGGGCAAATTGTTCTTCAAACGAATCCAATGCCCGCCGCGATCCACGCTGGCGAACACGCCAAACTCAGTGCCGCAGTAAAGCAGATTTTCATTCGCCACATCCTCGCGCAAACAGCGCGTGCTGCCGGCGGGTAAATTCGCCGCCAGCGATTTCCAAGAAGCCCCGAAATCTTCGGTTACATAAATGTGCGGTGCGTCGCTATTGGAGCGATGGCCGTCGAACGCCACGTACGCGCGCCCATCGGCAAAGCGCGAGGGCTCGATGCTGGCCACGTGAAAGGGCT
>JAPYPT010000011.1 GCA_029937535.1 Alphaproteobacteria bacterium | reverse complement strand
TAAAAAAGGAATCCCATAAGTCAAAATTGATTCATTCAATTTCGAAAATGGTCTAAAACCTTTAAGATAGAGCAACTTATCCGTATTCAATTGAATCCAATTGAATGCGGGTTGCTCTAGTCGATTTCAAATTTCATCGAATGACCAGACTGTTCGCTCCCCAACGGTACCGAGTTTCTGTCAATATGAGGTATTATCTTCAATAGGACGCATCACCATGATGGGTATATGCCGCTTGTCTCCGATACGCCGCACATAATTTGGCGCTCCGGGGAAGATATCATGGGCGTGCTGGAGGTAGCGATCGTACTCGTTGCCCTCGGCCTCGTGCGCGATGTATCGCTTCGTGATGCCGTCCATGGCGCCTTCGGCCTCGGGATTCGCTTTCAGATTGAGATACCAGGCCGGATGGCGCGAATTGCCGAAGTTCGTTCCGACGAGTGCGAACTCCGCCGCATTGTCCGCGTTTGTCAGATAGAGCAGCGGCACGGGCCGTGGTTTTCCAGTCTTGGCGCCACGTGTCGTAATTGTGATGATAGGCAAACTCGTCAGAATTTTGGTTAGCGATTTTTCACTCATGCTTAGAAAGACGAAGTCAATCTGGCGCAACGTCTTTGAAAAACACCAAGCACCGACGCCTGAGGCAGCGATTTGAAGCATCAGGCTGTAGAAAAGATTATACGATTTTTTCGCCATAATTGGTTTACCCCCTTTGCCAGCCCTTGCTACCAAACCGGTCAAAATTCGCCTCGTCGTCCAAAGGCGAGGCAGTTCAATTCTTGCGCAGTGAGACCAGTTGCTTATCCGCAACCTCCACGATTGCCATCCCCTCAACCGACGCAGCCAATTCTCGGGCTTCTTGGAATATTTCTCGTGCTTCGTCGTGCCGTTTGCGTTTGACCGCGAGCAAACCAAGGCCAACCAACGCCTGGGCGATGAAACTTGGTGCATTCTGCTGACGGAATATGTACTCAGCTGCCCGCAGGTGATGCTCTGCCTTACGTGCCGCTTGCGGTAAATTCCAAATTAGAAAACCAAGATTCTTAAAAATAACACCGGCCGATGGTTTCTCTTCGCCCAGTGCCAGGGCCAGGTAAATCTGGCCAAGAAAAAAATCCTCAAACTCCGCGAGGCGCGGATTCCCCCAGCGCATAATTTGTTTTCGGCTTTCCTTGATAAATCGGATTCCCTGGGCGAAATTTCCATCCAGCACCTGGGCGACGCCATACAGATAGTCCATAAATGAAAGCGCCAGAATAAATCTATTTTGGATCAGTTCACTGCGAAACTTGACGAACAGTTCGCAGCCCTCCCGTGCGCGGCCTAGTCCGGTCAACGCGGCCGCTTTTCGCATGCCGAAAATTTGTTGTGCAATCGGATCGTTGATCGAATGCAGGGATTCTTCGTTCCGCACCAAAGCGCTCTGGAAATCCTCGGTAACCAGGTCGATACCGCAAAGCAGGTCGACGCCCATGGCCCTGGGCCAAGGATGTTCGGTGGTCCGCGAATAGACCAGCAGTCGTTGGGCCAAATCCCGCGATCCGCCGGGGTTGCCCTCTATCAGGACGCCGATGGACATGGCATAGAGGCCCTTGGCGGCGAGCCAGAAATCCTTTCCATCCCGCCCTAGTTCAAACGCCCGCTCGCCGTTTTCACGAAGTGCCGCCCGATTGGCTGGCGAATATTCCGCAACGAAACCGTAATACCAGGCTAATCCGGCGGAGGCGTGGGCCTGGGCGCTCGTGTCGCCGATATCCTGGGCCATGACAAGCGCCCGCTCCAGCATTGGCTTCCCAGTTTCGGGTTCGCCCGCGAAGACATAGGCGTAACCAATTTCTGATAGGCAGTGCGATAGACGCACTTTGTCACCCAATGCTTCGGCGTCAGGTAAATATTTTTCTACGATTTTGATAAGGTTGCCACTTTGGCCGGTGAAGTAGTAGAGCCGGGCAAGATCCAGCACCAGATCAATTATTAATGATGGTTCGGTCTTGCCGGGGTTATCTTCCATAAGGCGCAAGGCCTGATGATAACGGCTGTCGGCTTCAGGAATTGAATAGGTGCGGTAGGCCCGCTCGCCGGCCAGCGAAAGATACAGGATGGCTTTCTGGATCTTGCCGGTTCGGGTGTAGTGATCGGCCAACAGATCGAGAACTTCATTCTCGCGCCCGGCGTAAATTCTTTCCATGGCCGTTGCGACGGACAGGTGCAAACTTTCACGGTCAGCTGACAATAGACTGTTGTAGACAGCGTCCTGAACCAGGGCGTGTTTGATGCGGAAACGCGAAGTATTGCCTGAATCCTCCATGAATATCAGGTCTTCACGTTCAAGTTCTTCCAAGTGATGCGCTAGAGCGTCGCCGAGACCGGTCACTTCCCCAACCAGATCGAGGGTGAAGCGCGTGCCGACCACGGCGGCGGCCTCCAATACCCTACGGGTGTCGTTCTCCAGCCGATCGATACGCTGCGTCAAAAGTCCGCCAAGCGTGTCGGGCACACCCGCCGAACCAGTTTGATCTTTTGCTGCCTGAAACTTTACCTGCCGTTCGGTCTCCCGCACTTGTCCCGATTTGATCAGATAGCTGGTGACTTCTTCCGCAAATAACGGATTGCCTTCTGCCTTTTCATTTAGCAGGGTCGCAAACTCACTCGGCAATTCATCAACATCAAGCCGGCGTTTGACCAGATCGAGCGTACCCGTACCGGTCAGGGGTGTGAGATCGATCTGGGCGATATGGTCGCCCCGCGCCCAGGTCGGCAGATGTTCGGGCCGATAGGTGCAGAACACCAGCAATGGCAGGCTGTCCGGGGCCTCCGCCAACCATTGCAGAAATCCCTGCGAAGCGGCATCAATCCAATGCAGATCCTCAAGGCAAAGCACCACGGGAGAAGCCCGGCAGCGTTCGAAGAGTATCGATTGCAAGGTTTCCAATGTCAGGCGCTTCACCTCGTCCCGGCCCATGCGGTCGATGATGTCACCGGCTTCATAACCCAAAAGATTGAGCAAGTAGGGCAGGTGCCGATCCGCCGGCAGACCCAATAACTCGAGGCCGCCCTGGAGGGCCTTTGTCGCGGCCGCCTTGTCGCTGCGCTCGTCAACGCGGAAGGACCTGCGCACCACCTCAATGAACGGCCGGAATAGCGCGGCGCGGGATCCGGTGGCGCAATAGCCCTGGAAAAAAATGGCGTCATCGCCTTCCGCAATCGCACGGAATTCGTGCACCAGCCGGGATTTTCCGATGCCCGGTTCGCCAACGATGTTGACCAAGCGGATATTGCCGGCCTTTGCCTGACGCCAACTCTCTTCCAATTGCTCCAGTTCTCGATGGCGGCCGATCAACGGTGTCAGGCCATGTTTTAACGCGACATCGAAGCGGCTGACCTCGCTCAACAGGCCGTCCAGCCGATGGACTGTACGGCGGCCTTCGATGCCTTTGAGTTCGCGTTCACCGGCGAGAGTGCTCTCTACGTAATCGCCGACCAGAGCAAAAGTGGCTTCGCTCATAAGCACTTCGCCCGGCTCCGCCGCACCCTCCAGGCGCGAAGCCAGGTTCGCCGTATCGCCCAAAACGGTGAACTCCATTTGCAAGTCATCGCCAACCTTGCCTACCACGACGCTGCCCGTGTGAATGCCAATGCGAAGTTGCGGCCGCGCGCCATGGGCCTCGGCGACGTCATCGCCGATTTGCATCATGCGGACCTGAATATCCAGGGCGGCACGGCAGGCGCGGATTGGTGCATCCTCGTAGGCGATGGGCGCGCCAAACAAGGCCATAAGGCCGTCACCGGTTAACTCCTGGACTAGGCCTTCTTCCGTGTGTACGGCCTCGCTCAATTCCCGGATCACACGCTGCATGAATAGAAATGTATTTTCGTCGCCCAGTTTTTGCGCCAACGGCGTGTATCCGACCACATCAGCGAAAAGCACCGTGACTTGACGGCGTTGCCCTTCAATTTCGCGACGACCGGCCAGACCCTTGTCCCGAAGAGCGGTTGGTGGCGGCAACGGGATTGTGCTTTGCCGACCGGGTTGCGTTTCCTGGTTCGCCATGGAAGCCTCTCTAACTGTTTGAAACAGCAACAAACGAGGAAACCATCGAAATTTTGAACTCAACTTATTTTAGTTTACGTCTTGCATCAATATTCTTCAATTAAATTCAATTGCCAGCACCTTCGCCGATTACGTGTCAATTCTATCCGGCTAGTTTGGTCTGTGTAGAGCAGAGAATGCAGGTTGCCCGCGCGGCCCGAACAAAATCCCGGCTCAGGAAAACGTCACCAGGCCCAGGACGTCCTGAAACAGCACCAACATGAAGAATACGGCGGCGATACAGCCGAACAACAGGCGCACGGCATCGCTCTTGCCATCCTTGTCCCGGTGACGGATCGCGTGCACGGCGATGCCGGCGGTGACGATCAGGAAGATGATGTTGATGGGGCCTTCCCAGTAGCCCGCGAATTCAAACATGGGGCGAGCCTAACCAAGGCGCGAGCCCGGAGCAAGTGCGGGCAAATACCGCCCAGGGGTGCTAGTTAGCCTTTGTCCCCGGCATCTCGTCACTGGTTACACAGGGCGGAAACGGGCCGCTGCACGGGGCCGTCTGGTTGGCCAGGGCCAAGGCGCCGCCGAGGGAAGCAACCAGAAATACCGTGGCGGCCAGGAAACCCATCCGCGGGCTCAGCCGGCCGGAGACATTCCTGGCGACATCAAAGCGGTGATAGGTGGGATCGTTGCCGTCCAACTGGCTGTCATCATCCAATTGGCGGATATGGCGGGCAAAAAGCAAGGCCCAACCGGGAACCTCGCTGCGGACCATGAAACTGTCGAAGATGGCATCGGCTTCGCCCGCGTCCATGTCCCGGCCGTGCCAATGGGCGAAGGCCAATTGCAGGAATTGAAACTCGCCAATCTCCAACAGATTGGCGGCGTCCACGACAATAGTCCGGTTCGGAAACTCGTCCCGGTCGGGGTTCAGCAATACGTCCAACAAATTCATGTCTACAAGTCTCCTCCGTCCATCATGATGGACGGGAAGTGTTGAGGAAGTCCAAACACGGCTTTGTTATTTCAAGCCAATATCACAATTCCGTCTAGAGCATGTCCTCTTTAAACATGCTCGGATTCTTAAGAAAAGAGCAATTAAACCAACGACTTGAATCGCAAGAGCGAATCCAATTCACGCAACACGACATTTCGTCATCCCCGGACGTAGCGAAGCGAAGATCCGGGGATCCAGGGCCGCAAACACCTGAGTTTGTTGCCCTGGATTGCCGGGTCGAGCCCGGCAATGACGTTAATATGGCCGTGTGTCGTGTAGTGTGAATCCAATTAGTTGAAAATTGCTCTAGAGCAACCCGCATTCAATTGGATTCAATTGAATGCGGATAAGTTGCTCTATCTTAAAGGTTTTAGCGCATGGCCTCGCGTTCAATTAAACGCGACATGCGCTAGCTCAGTCCGCCGGGATCCAGTTACCATGGAAGCCAAAGGGTACGCGCGCCGGTAGTTGAATTTTGGCCACGGGCGGCGCGGCGAAATCCTGGGCATCGATGATCCGCACATGGCTGGTGCCGCTGTCGCCATCATAAACCACGGACAGGACATAACCTTCATCCTCGCCGCCGCCGACGGGGACAAACACACCCTCGCTGGCCGCGCCCGCCGGGCCGACGTCGTGCGGGGTTACCGTGCGGGCCTCGAGGTCATGTTTCAAAAGTCCGCCGGGCCCGACCTGCAGTTCAAAATCCACCGTATAGCCATATCGGTGGGGTTTGCATTCCACGCGCGGGTCCACGCGGGGGAATTCCTGGCCGCGTTCGGAGATGATTTCCGATGTCACCCGTTCCTTGGCGGGATCGATGGTCCAGCGTTCCAGGCGCACCTCGCCGCCGCCCTCGAGCTGACCCTGGACGAAGGTGCGGTCATGGCGCACCACGTCGAAGATGATCCGGTCGCCGTCGTCGAAAGCATTCAGGGGATGGTAGACAAAACAAGGGTCGATCTCGATCCACTGCACCTCGTCGGAGGTGGCCGCGCGCGGCAGCAGACCGAGGCGCGCCGGCATGTCGTCCCGCCAGCGGAACGGCAAACCCCTGCCGGCCATGGCCATTTCCATATCGAAGGCGACGGGCAGATCCATGAAGATAACCCGCGACGCGGTGACGCCGAAGTCATGCATCATGGTGGGGATGGGTTTTTCAATCTCCACCGTCCGCAGCAAATTCCCCTCGCGGTCGGCCACATGATAGCGCAGGCTGATGGGACCGAAGTCATAGCCGAAAAACACCAGCTCCCCCGTCTCCGCGTCAATCTTTGGGTGCGCCGTCATATTGCTGGCCAGGGCGCCGTCGAAGTCATGCTGGCCGATGGTGTTCAGGTCTCCATCCAGCTCCCACGGCAGGCCAACCTCCGGCAAGGCCAGAATGCGCCCGCCATGGCCAATGACATTGACGCTGCCAGAGCCTTGTTTGAAGGGCTGGTTCGGGCTGATGCGCCCGGCGGGGAGACCCTTCAACGCCTCGACCTCGGGCGTCCGAACCCAACGGTTGCGATACGTCTGGGCCTGGCCGCCGGCGATGGAGATGCCGTGGATCATACCGTCGCCCATGAACCAATGATGGCCGGGGCCGGGTGCGATGGGGTTGGGCCCGTCGCGCAATAGGGCGCCGTTCAATTCCGCCGGGATGGTGCCCTCGACGGTAAGGTCGCGGGCCGTAATCTCCTCCGCCACCGGCGCGAAGTTGCCTTGCAGGACCGGGTTGTCCGCCACTGATACCGGTTCGTTCCGAAGGTTCTCGGCTTCTGACATATCGGCTTCCCCCATTATGTTCCCATCATAATATCATAAGGCGATGTGTATTTTCCATCGCCAGGTCCGGGATTTTCAAGTTTCTGGCCGGATCGCCAAAATGGAGAATACGGGAAAGGCTCTATATTGGCGTGGCGGGCCGTGTAATATTGCCCGTTCAACCACCGCACCAGGATGATATGGGAACAGCGCATGGAATTTGATCCACCCCCCGTACCGGAGCCGCAAGAGCCGCCCGCCATGGAACCGCCCCTTTGGTTCGAAAATGCCCTGAAGGACGAGCCCACCTCGCACCATGTGCAGGTGCTTGATTGCGATATCCACTATTTGCGGTGGGGACCGCAAGCCGCCGATAAACCGGGCATTCTGTTCATCCATGGCGCCGGCTGTCATGCCCATTGGTGGGATTTTATCGCGCCGTTTTTCAGCTCCGACCGGCCCGTCGCGGCCATCGACCTCTCGGGCATGGGCGACAGCGGCTGGCGGGAGAATTATGGCGCCCAGGTTCATGTAGCCGAAATCGCCGCCGTGCTGGCCCATGCGGACTTGGGCGAAAAACCCATCATCGTGGGCCACAGCTTCGGCGGCTACATGACCATGTGTTACGGCAAGGATCAGGGCGCCAACCTATCCGGCGCGGTCATCGTCGATAGCCCCCTGCGCCCCGAAAACCGGCCCACGGGCGATAGCCGCCGGGTTTATGACCCGCCCCAGCGGCCCGCGAACCGGGTTTTCACGGACCCGGAGGAAATGGTCTACCGCTTTCGCACCATCCCGCCGCAATATTGCGAAAACGAGTACATCCTCGAACACATCGCCCGCAATTCCCTGAAGGCATGCGACGGCGGCTATACCTGGAAATTCGATCCAACGGCCCGTGTCGCCGGCCTGCATGACGACCCCCTGGAGGATTACCTGCGCGCCATGCCCTGCCCCAAGGCCATGGTCTGGGGCGCCGACAGCGCCATTTTCGGCCCCGAAGTGGTGGACTACATGAGCAGTATTTTCGACCCGGCCAACCCCATGATCTGTGTCCCCGACGCCCAGCACCACATCGCCATAGATCAACCGCTCGCCTTCGTCACCGCCCTGCGCGCCATCTTCACCAGCTGGGACGTTTGAGCCGGTGAGCACAACCGAAGACAGCCGCGCCCGGATCAAGTGGGTGAGCCAGAACCATGCGCTGGTCGCCTACGGGGACGCCAAGATTTCCGTCATGGCGCCGGGGCTGACCTTCGCCGCCTTGGTGTTCGAGGGCTTTCGGGCCTATTGGAACGAGGACCAAGAAGAGCTGTTGATCTTCCGCCTGGACGACCACCTCAAGCGGCTGCAATTCTCCATGGCGCTGCTGGAACTGGACGATCCGCCATCTTCCGAGGTTCTGGCCCAGGACATTCTGGCGACCTTGCGCGCCAACGAGTTCCGTGAGGACAGCTATATCCGGCTGCAAGTCTATGTGGACGATTGGGGTTCCATGACCGCGACTTCGCCCACGGGCAGCACGGTAATCTGCCGGCCGCGCCCGCGCGCCGCCGTCTTCGAGGCGGGGCAGACCTTCGTCACCTCGTCCTGGACCCGCAACGCTGAGAACGCCTCGCCGCCGCGCATCAAGGCCTCGGCCAACTATCTGAACAGCCGCCTGGCCGGGCTGGAGGCCAAGCGCCAGGGCGCGGGCGGCGCCGTGATCCTAAATCAGAATGGCACCATCGCCGAGGGGCCGGGGGGCTGTCTGTTCCTGATGCGGGACGGGGTTTTCCTGACGCCGGACGTCAACAGCGGCATATTGGAGAGCATCACCCGGCAAACCATCCTGGAGATGGCCGGCGATCTGGGCATCGAAACGGCCGAGCGGCCCCTTGGCCGCACGGAGCTTTATCTGGCCGAGGAAGCCTTCTATTGCGGCACCGGGCAGGAGATCGGTCCGGTCACCGCCTTTGATGGCCGCCCGGTGGGGACGGGCGAACCGGGTCCCCTCACCCGGCGTTTGCAGGCGCGGTTTGACGACATCGTCCGCGGCCGGCACCCAGGTCACGGACATTGGTTGACCCCGGTTTACAATGGCTGATCTCGATCCGATCCGCCTCGGCCTGATCTGGCAGCGCCTGAACGGCATCGTCGATCAGGTTTCCGAAACTTTCATCCGCGCCGCCTTTTCCACCGTGGTGCGGGACAATTACGACATGGCGTTCTCCCTGCTGGACACGCAAGGCCGGCAGTTCGTGCAGTCCAAGCGCTCCATCCCCAGTTTCATCGGCACCCTGCCCCGGACCCTGGCCGCCGTGCTGGAGAAGTTCCCAAAAGAAAGCCTGCGCCCCGGCGATGTCATCATCACCAACGATGCCTGGATCGGCACCGGGCATCTGAACGATATCTCCATGATCTGCCCGATCTTCAGGGGGGAGAGGCTGCTCGCCTTTGCCGGCAGCACCGCCCATACGGTCGATATCGGCGGCGCGCCCTCGCCCAGCGCCCAGGACTGCTACGAAGAAGGCCTGTGCATCCCCATTTGCAAAATCGTCGAGGGGGGCGAGGAAAATTCGCTTGTCATTGATTTTATCACGGAAAATCTGCGCGACCCGGACGAGACCTTGGGCGACATCCGGGCGCAATTCGCCGCCTACCACGACTGCCAGCGGAAGATCATCCAAGTCCTGGAAGAGGAACGCCTGGATGATTTCGAGGCGGTGATCGAAGAGATCATGCGCCGCTCATCGGCCAGCATGCGGGCGGTGATCGCCGGGTTGCCCGATGGCTCTTACAGCGATGAATTCCAGGTCGATGGCTTTGACGAACCCCTGACCATCCGCTGCACGGTAACCATTGCGGGCCAGGCAATCGAGGTGGATTTCGACGGCACCTCGCCACAAATCCCCTATCCCATCAACAGCGTGATGAATTATACCCAGGCTTATTCCTGCTTTGCCTTGAAATGTCTGCTCGACCCCGGCGCGCCCAATAACAGCGGCTCGTTCGAGGCGGTGACGATCCGGGCGCCGGTTGGCTGCCTGTTGAACGCCCAGCGCCCGGCGCCGGTCTGGGGCCGGCATCTGTCGGGCCATTATGCACCGCCCGCCATTTTCGGCGCCTTGAGCACGGTGCTGCCGGAACGGGTCATCGCCGAGTCCGGCTCGCCCCTGTGGAATGTCTATTTCAAGGGTCAACAGGTCGATGATGGAGCGCCTTTCGTGAAGATGTTCTTCATGAACGGTGGCCACGGGGCGCGGCCCAATGGGGATGGGCCCGGTTGCCTCAGTTTCCCCTCCAACGTCTCTAACCAGCCAATTGAGTTGTTCGAAAACCAGGCGCCGCTGTTGGTGACCGAAAAATGTTTCGTCCCCGATACTGCCGGGATGGGCAAGTTTAGGGGCGGCGATGCCCAGCGGCTGTCGTTTAAGTCCGTTGCCAAGACGCCGATTACCATGACCATCCGCCACGAACGCATCCACTTTCCGCCGCGCGGTTTGCTGGGCGGCGAGAACGGCGCGCCGGGGCGGGATCTGGTTAACGGCAAGGTTATTGCCGCCAAATCCCGGCAGCAACTTCTGCCGGGCGATATCGCGACCTTTCAAACACCGGGCGGCGGCGGTCTGTTTCCGCCCGGCCAACGGGACCCGCTGTCGGTTGCGGAAGATGTCCGCCGTGGACTGTTGAGCGAGGAAAAGGCGCGCAAGGTTCATGGCGGCGACTGAAGACGCGCCTGACAAAGCTGCCGCGAACTATCGTATCGGCGTTGATATCGGCGGTACCTTCACCGATGTGGTGTTGTGGGATGTGGCCAACAGCCGTACCGAAAAGACAAAACTACTCACCACGCCGGATGATCCCTCCCGCGCGGTCATGGCGGGCATATCCCGCATTCTGGCGGATTGTGGCGTGGGTCCGGGGGAGGTCGACGCGGTCATTCATGGCACCACTTTGGTGGCCAATGCCCTGATCGAACGCAAGGGCGTGAAGACCGGTCTGATTACCACGCGGGGCTTTCGCGATGTCCTGGAGATCGGCCGGGAGTGGCGCTACGACCTGTTTGACCTGGAAATCGAAATGCCCGACCCCATTGCCGACCGGCCCCGGCGTCAGGAAATCACCGAACGGATTGGCCCCGACGGCGCGGTCATCGAGGCGGTCGTACTGGATGAACTGGACGGCATCGTCGAGAGGTTCCGGCAACTGGACGTGGCATCCGTTGCTGTTTGCCTGCTGCACGCCTACCGCAATCCGGCCCATGAGGTGGCGATCCGTGAGCGGCTCATGGACATCGCGCCCTCCCTGTCGGTTTCGATTTCTTCGACCGTCAGCCCGGAAATGGGGGAGTATGAGCGCAGCTCCACCACGGTCGCCAATGCCTATGTTCACCCGATTTTTAAAACCTACGTGGACCGGCTGGTCGCCGGATTGACGGAGTTGGGTTTCGCGCGGGATTTGCTGTTGATCCTCTCGGACGGCCGCCTGGTCAGGCAGGACACGGCGACGGAATACCCGATCCGCCTGGTACAGTCCGGGCCGGCCGCGGGCGCCCAGGCCGCCGTGCTGTATGGGGCGATGTCCGGGCCGGATGAAAAGGCCGGGGATCTGCTCTGCTTCGACATGGGCGGCACCACGGCCAAGGCCTGTTTGATCGAGAATGGCGAACCACGGCGCGCCGCCACGTTCGAAGTCGCCCGCGTATTCCGGTTTGCCGAGGGCAGCGGCCTGCCCTTGCAGATCCCCGCCATCGATATGATCGAGATTGGCGCTGGGGGCGGCAGTATCGCGCGGATCGACCGCCTCGGCCTGATCCAGGTCGGTCCCGATAGCGCCGGCTCCGATCCGGGCCCGGTCTGTTATGGCCTGGGCGGCCGGGAGCCCACGGTGACGGATGCGGATGTGGTGCTGGGCTATCTCGATCCCGGAAATTTCCTGGGCGGCGCCATGCAACTGGACCGGGATGGGGCGGCGGCGGCCATAAACGAATATCTGGCGGAACCCCTGGGCATCACAATGGAAGAGGCAGCGTGGGGTATCCACGAAATCGTCACCGGCAACATGGCCCAGGCCGCCGCCATCCATGCCATCGAAAAGGGCCTGAATGTGGAGAAATTTACCATGGTGCCCATTGGCGGCGCCGGCCCGGTGCATGTCTGCGGCCTGGCCCGCAAGATGGGCATTGACCGCTTGATCTGTCCCGTGGGCGCGGGCGTGGCATCGGCCATCGGGATGCTCGGCGCGCCGATCTCGTTCGAGCTGGCCCAGGCCAGCATGGCGCGGCTGGATGGGGTGGATTGGCCCATCGTCGCTTCGATGATCCAAACAATGATGGAACAGGCCAGGGACATGGTGCGCCATGCCGGCGTGGCGGAGGTCGATATAACCAGCACTCTCTCCATCATGATGCGTTATGTGGGCCAGGGCTATGAAGTCGAGGTACCCGTGCAACGGGACTGGATTGAAAACGGCGATGGGGAAGCCGTCGCCCGGAGTTTTTCCCAGAGCTACCGCCGCCGGTTCGGCCGCACCGAGGCCATGCCGCCCGAGACCATTACCTGGCGCGTGGTGGTCACCGGACCGCGCCCGCCCCTGCGGGACGCCCTTCGCGGTTCGGCCGAAATCCAGTGGGAAGCTGCCGAACAAACCATGCGTCCGGTCTGGTTCGGCCCGGACGTGGGCTTTATGGAGACACCTGTTTATGACCGCGGCAGCCTGGCGCCCGGCGTGAAAATCAGCGGCCCGGCGGTGCTGGAGGAAGTGGAATCCACCCTTGTGCTGCCGCCTGATTTCAGCGGTGAAGTGGACGAAGGATTGAACTTTATCGCCCTGCGGCAATTGTGAAAGGGAGCGCGCGGTGAACACTGATGGCGCGATGACCGTCGCTGAATTACTGATCGACCGCCTCAAACAACAGGGCCTCGAACGGGTTTTTGGCGTACCCGGTGGCGGCAGCAGCATGGATCTGATCGATGCCGGGCGGCGCGCCGGGATCGAATTCGTGCTCAGCCGGCGGGAAGATGCGGGCACCATCATGGCCGCCGTCACCGCCTGGCTTACGGGCGCCCCCGGCCTGGCGCTGGCGACGAAAGGCCCCGGCCTGACATCGGCGGCAAACGGCATCGCCTCGGCCTATCTGGACCGGGCGCCGGTAATCTTCGTCTCCGATGGTTTCGGCGCCGATGAACGGGATTACGTCTCGCATCAATATTTCGACCAGGCGGGGGTGTTGGAACCCATCACCAAGGCGGCCAGCACGCTATCGGGCGACGACCCAGGCGCGGAAATCGACGAATTGCTGCAAATCCTGGCAGCCCCGCCCAAGGGCCCGGCCTTCGTGGAACTGACGGGGGCCGTGGCCAAACGGGCTGTCACCGCCCGCCCCGCCGGGGCCGGAACCGAAGGCAGAGGTATCGTCGGCGACGTGGATGCCGCTCTGACCATGATCAAGGCGGCCCGACGGCCCGTCATCGTAGCCGGCTTTGAAAGCACATCGCGGGACAACGCCGGGGCAGTCCGGCGGCTGGCGGCAGCGTTGAACGCGCCGGCGCTGGTGACATACATGGCCAAGGGCGTTATTCCCGACGGCCATGACAACTTCGCCGGCATCTTCACTGGCGGGCAGGCGGAATTCCCCTGCGTGGCGGAGGCCGACCTGATCATCCTGGCGGGCCTGGACCCGGTGGAGTTGATCCGCAAGCCCTGGGCCTACGGCGCCCCTGTCATCGATCTGGGCGAGGTCCGCCACGCCAAGCATTATCTGACCCCGGCGGTGGGCCTATACGGCCCCATCGCGGCCATTATTGACCAACTGACAACCACCTTGTCGCCGGCGGAATGGACCGCAGCCGAAATTCAACGGCATCGCAGCGCCTTTCAAGAGGCCATGGCGTTCCCGGACCGCCCCGGCCTGACGCCCGTGGATATCGTCAAATCAGCGGCCGCCGCGTTTGCCGGACGGCCGCGCCTGGCGGTCGATGCCGGCGCCCACATGTTCTCCGCCGTGGCCTTTTGGCCGGCCGGGAAACCTTATGATGTGCTGATTTCCAATGGCCTGGCGACCATGGCCTTCGCCCTGCCGGCGGCAATCGCCGCCGCGTTGCACGATCCCGTGCGTGGCGCGGTGGCCATGACCGGAGACGGCGGCCTGATGATGTGCATGGGCGAATTGGTCACCGCCGCCCAGCAACGGGCGAACCTGACCGTCATCGTCTTCAACGACGGCGCCCTGTCATTGATCGATATTAAGCGTCAGGAGATGCAACTGCCGGACCTGGGCTTTACCTGGCAACGGCCCGATTTCGCCGCCGCCGCGCAAGGGCTGGGCCTGCGTACTTGGCGTGCCGACAATGCCAAGGACCTGTCCACGGCGTTGACCGAGGCCGCGAAGGATCAAGGGCCATGTCTGATCGACGTGGTCCTTGAACCCGACGGCTATCTGGAACAAATGCGCTCCCTGCGTGGCTGAAGCGAATTTGAATAGAGCTTAGCGAACGGTGGATTTCGTGGTTGGGATGATCCGCGTTACCACATTGTTGGGTCTGTCGAGATAGTCCGGCACCCTGGGGGATATTTCATTCTTCCAATAGTCGGACTCGTAGACGGCCTTATAGAGCGCTTCCCGCTGTTCCTCGCTTTCGAAACGGCGCAGCCAGACATAGACGCTGTCGTCTTCCTCGCCCTGAAAACTGCCACAGATGACCATGCCCTTCGAGACTTGAAAGGGAATGATCTCATCCTCCATCACCTTGACCCATTCGTCGATTTTACCGGGAAGCACTTTGTATTGGCGAAGTTCATAGAACGCGGTCATGAGGGTACCTCTACTGAATCTACAGCGAAATTGCTATGTCTTGCCGATATTTTACGGGACTTTGTGATCTTCGTGAAGCCGCTATAGCCCCAGCTCGCTGAGCCCGGGATGGTCGTCGGGACGGCGGCCCAGGGGCCAATGGAATTTCCGCTCTGCCTCTGAGATCGACAGGTCGTTGATGGAGGCGATGCGGCGTTGCATGAGGCCGTCGGCATGGAACTCCCAGTTCTCGTTGCCGTAAGAGCGGAACCAGTTTCCGTCCGCGTCGTGGCATTCATAGGCGAAACGCACGGCGATCCTATTGCCCGAACAGGCCCACAATTCCTTGATTAGCCGGTAGTCGAGCTCGCGCGCCCATTTGCGTGTCAGAAACGCCTCAATATCGGAACGGCCCTGTACGAACTCGGCGCGATTGCGCCAGATACTGTCCGCCGTATAGGCCAGGGCGATTTTGGCCGGGTCCCGGCCGTTCCAGCCATCTTCCGCCGCCCGTACCTTGATCCGCGCGGTCTCTTCCGTGAAGGGCGGCAGGGGCGGGCGCGTCATGACGATTTCACCGGTTGCATCGCGGCCCATGCGCTGGCGCTGCTGAAGGTCGAAACAACGAACGGTACCATATAGGTAAACAGCGTCTGCCAAGGGTACAACATTTGATGTTCCACCAGATTATCCCACTGATTGATGAGCGTAAGTAGGGAGCCAACCGCCAGGCAAACAACCAAGCCGCGCCGCAGGGTCATGGGGTTCACCAAGCCATCGATGAATGTATGCTGGCCGGTTTGGGATTTTGGGCTATTGCGCGACATGTTTCTCCCGCCGGGTGTTGTTAGTCTTCGTTGAAAAGACAACCGTGTTTGACGATACTTAAGACCGGCGTGGCGCGTTTCAATATCCATCAATCCGTAGTTTGGCGACATAACGGATATGTGAAGGGAATTTTGGCCGATGAAAAATGGCAAGCCCCATGAGACGTTGAGCCGGCCGATGTCAAATAGGCAATCGCCGCAACCCGATCCGGCCGTTATGCTGGAGAAGCTGCGCGCCAGGGTGCTGGGGGGCGGGCGTCCGGTTCTGGATAGTCTGAGCGCGGACGAAATGGTGGCGGCGCATACAATGATTACGGCCGGCGAGGCGGAAATCGCCTCCTACTCCTGCCGCCTGTTCCTGATCGCCAAGCTGCATGATCAACCGAGCGGGCTGCGCGATTTATTGGCCGCGACAAAACGGTTTCTGGAAAAGCGCTAGGCCGGGAATCTTTCCCTCATTGTCCACGCTTGATCAAATCACGGACAGCCGGATTATTCATCATTCGCTTGATGTCGGGATCGTTGGCCAACGAATTGAGATCGCCCCGGCGAATGGCATCCATGAGCTTGGGGTTATCCAATATGCGTTGAATGTCCGGGTCCCCCTTCAGCGACATGATCTTCTCCATCGCCTCGGGGTTCGACTGGAGCGACTGGCGGGTGGTTTCGATACGCCGTGAGGTGCTTGGTTCCCGCGATGTCCGGCGCGGGGCCGCCGTGCCGCTGGAAGTACCGACGACATCGCTTTGTTCGATGCGCATCATGCCGATCGTCGGCGAGAGCAAGGTATAGACGCCGTTTCTCAAACTAATGATCTCGGCCCGGATGACGCTGCCGTCGCGCAGTTGGATTTCCTGCACTTCGCCCGCGTAACCGCTCGAGATACCGAGGCTAAAAAGACCGGCGATCACAATTGCCCGAAATAATTTCCAAATGACGAACATGACCAAGCACCCCCACACTGGATGCAGGGAACCTAACCTATCGCGGCCTTCGGCGCGAGGATCGTTGGTGTTTTTCCGTTTCCTTCGTTAGCATTCCGATCAACCAAGATCTTACCCTCTCAATTCAGGAGACTGTTTCATGCAACTTGGCCTTTTCACCATGCCCCTGCATCCGCCGGGCGCCAATTTCACGGAGACCTTGAAATCGGATCTGGCGCAGATTGTCGCGCTGGACGAACTTGGCTATGGCGAAGCGTGGATCGGCGAGCATTTCACGTCTGAGTGGGAGAATATCCCGTCGCCCGAGCTGTTTATCGCCCAGGCGCTGGCGCTGACCAAGCAGATCCGCCTGGGCACCGGGGTTAGCTGCATGCCGAACCACAACCCCTTCGTCCTCGCCTGCCGCATCGCCCAGTTGGACCATATGGCCCAAGGGCGCTTCAACTGGGGCATCGGCACGGGTAGTTTTCCGGGCGATATGCAGGTGTTCGGCTATTGGGGCGAAAATGCGACGGTGGATAACGCGGCTTACACGCGGGCCTCGTTGGACACCATTCTGCAACTGTGGGCGGACCCCAAGCCAGGTGTTTATGAGAGCGAATGGTGGACCTTCACCATACCCGAGACGGCGGACGACATCGGCCTGCGGGCCCATATCCGGCCCTATCAGACACCGCATCCCCCCATCGCCCTGGCCGGCGTATCGCCGCATTCTCCGACCCTGAAGTTTGCCGGCGGCCGGGGCTGGATCCCCATGTCGATCAATCTGATCCCGCCCAATTTGCTGAAGACCCATTGGGATGCCATCGCGGCGGGGGCCGAGGAGGCGGGGCGCGCGCCGGACCGGAGCGCGTGGCGCGTGGCGCGGGAGATTTTCGTCGCCGAAAGCGGCGCCGAGGCCCGCAAACAGGCCAGAGAGGGCGTCATGGCCCGGGATTTTGAACAATACTTCCTGCGCCTGCTGCCCAAGGTCGGGATGTTGGGGCTGTTGAAGAATGACCCGGACATGGCGGACAGCGATGTCACCATCGACTATCTGATCGACAATGTATTTATCGTCGGCAGTGTCGATGAGGTCGCCCAAAAGCTCAACGACCTAAAGGGCGAGGTCGGTGATTTTGGCACCTTGCTCGCCATGGGCCATGAATGGGAGCCATACGGCGCCTGGCACCAGTCCATGTCGCTGCTCAAGACCGAAGTGCTGGCGAAGGTTAGTTAGGG
Source organism: Alphaproteobacteria bacterium (assembly GCA_029937535.1). Taxonomy (GTDB): domain Bacteria; phylum Pseudomonadota; class Alphaproteobacteria. The sequence continues at coordinate 20,542 of JAPYPT010000011.1, read as the reverse complement.
CAACCTGCATTCATTTTAACGCCATATAACACGACATTTCGTCATCCTCGGACGCGGCCAAGCGGAGACCCGCAAAGTACTGGCGACCCAGAGCCGCAAACACATGAGTTTGTTGCCCTGGATTGCCGGGTCGAGCCCGGCAATGACGAAATAGGGACATTATTGGCTGAAAACTGCTAAAAATGTCATGCCCGTGCTTGACACGGGCATCCAGGGCCACGAGGCGACCTGGTGCCGGTTGAGCTGATCATTTCGGTCTTGGCGCCGCTCCGAAATTAAACCGGACAGCAGTGGGTCAAGCCCGGCAATGACTCTAAGATAAGCGTGTGTCGTCTGGCGTGTTTAATCTAGGCCCTACGCCCTGCTTGCCAAGGGTCCCTTGATGACCTGACCGGGGAAGTCGCCGGTGCTGTCGCCGTTCTCGAAGGCGACCTGGCCGTTGACGATGGTGGCCTGGATACCCTCGGCCTTTTGCACCAGCCGCCTGGCACCGCCGGGCAGGTCCTCTTCCACCGTCGGCAGGCAGGGTTTGATGCCGGCTTCGTCGAATATCACAATATCGGCGGCATAGCCGGTGCGGATCAGGCCACGGTCGGGCATTTCCCAGGCCGAGGCGTTGTCGAATGTCAACATGCGGACGGCCTGTTCCAGGGTGAAGGCCTCTTTGTCGCGCACCCAATAGCTCAACATATGGGTTTGCAGGGACGAGCCCATCTCTTGACAGACATGGGCGCCGGAATCGGAGAATGTCGCCAGGGTCAGTGGATGGTTCAGCATGCCCAGAACATCGTCCGGGGTCTCGTTAACCAGCGGCTGGACAAAGATCTGGTCTTCGTTTTCCAGGACCAGATCGATCATCGTTTCCACGGGGTTCTGCCCACCCTTCGCCGACAGCTCGGCGACCGTGGGATCGTTCCAATCGACGCCCTGCATGACGAAGAGGTTGCCGTAATCGGGTTTCAGGGGATTTGTCGTGGCGGCACCCCCGCCCTGGAATTCATCGCCCCGGGGTTTCATTTCGGCCTCCGCCGCGACCAACTGGCGGCGCACGTCCGGATCGCGCAGACGTTGTTTCTGCTCCGCCAAGGACAGCGCGCGCACGTCTTGCCAGCCGGGTAGTTTGTCGAATGGCAGGTAGGACTTGAACGAGAATACGGCATTGATGGACTTGGTCGTGGTCTGCCCGAACATGCGCCCGCCCTTGGCCACCGTGTCATCGATAAAGTCCAACTGATACTGCCAATGGTTCGGCTCGGCGCCCTGGCGGGTCGAGATGGTGCCGAACATGACCGGGCGTCCACAGTCCAAGGCCACTTTTTGCAGACGGTCGAGAAAGACGCGCTGCGCCGGGCCGGAGGTGACGTCCGGGCCAATCTGAAACACCCCGGCATTCAGATCCGCCATCTGGCCGGCCAGATAGTCGATTTCCGTCCAATCGGCGATGCGGCTGGCGACGGGGCTGCCGTCGGGCGTGATGTGGGTAGAGGCCCGCGAGGTGGAGAAACCCACCGCGCCGGCCTGCAAGGCCTCCCGCACCGCCGCGCCCATGACTTTAAGGTCGTCTTCATTGGCGGTTTCATCCAAGGCGCGGGATCCCATGGCATACATGCGCAAGGCGGAGTGGCCAATATAGGCGCCATAATTCATCGCCTTTGGCAGGCGTTCCACATTGGCCAGGTATTCGGGAAAGGTCTCCCAATTCCAGTCGATGCCGGCCAGCATGGCCTCGGTGGGGATATCCTCCACCGCCTCCAGACAGCGGGCGAACCATTCCCGGTCCCCTGGCTTGCACGGCGCGAGGGCGAAACCGCAATTGCCCATCAGAACGGTCGTCACCCCATGCCAGCACGAGCAACTGCCGATGGGATCCCAGGCGATCTGGGCATCCATGTGGGTATGGCCGTCAATAAAGCCGGGCGCGACGATCATTCCATCGGCATCGATGGTCCGGGCCGCGGGCGTATGGATGCGCCCGATCTCGACAATGCGGCCGTTCATGATGCCCACATCCGCCCGGTACCGGGGTAGCCCCGAGCCGTCAACAACCGTGCCGTTACGAATGAGCAGATCCAAAGCCATGACAATAATCCTCCTCGAAGCCGGACAAGATAGTAGTATGACCGTCCAAGATTACAAAGCAAAGAAAACTAGCCTGGGTTCAGGCCATGCCCTCGAACAGCGCCGTCGACAGATATCGTTCGGCAAAGGATGGCACGATGACGACAATGGTCTTGCCGTCGTTCTCGGGCCGTTCGGCCACTTCGATCGCCGCCGCCAGGGCCGCGCCGGACGATATGCCCACCGGCAGGCCTTCCAGGGCCGCGACCCGGCGGGCGGTATCGAACGCGGTTTCGTTGCCGATGGTCAGGACTTCATCGACAATATCCCGGTTCAGCACGGCGGGGATGATGCCGGCGCCGATACCTTGAATTTTGTGCGGACCCGGATCGCCGCCCGAGAGGACGGGGCTGTCCTCCGGCTCCACCGCAACCATCCACACCTCCGGCTTCAGCGCCTTCAATGTTTCACCGACGCCCGTGATGGTGCCGCCCGTGCCGACGCCGGCGACCACGATATCCACATTGCCCCCCGTATCGTTCCAGATTTCCCGGGCCGTGGTGTGACGGTGAATATCGGGATTGGCGGGATGCTCGAATTGCTGCGGGATGGCGGCGTTGGGCAGCCCGGCAACCAGCTCCTCCGCCTTCCGGATAGCCCCGTTAATGCCATCCTCGGCCGCGGTCAGAACCAGTTCCGCGCCCAGCAGGGACAGCATGCGGCGGCGTTCCACCGACATGGAATCGGGCATGGTCAGGATGATGCGGTAACCCTTGGCGGCGGCGACAAAGGCCAGGGCAATGCCGGTATTGCCCGATGTGGGTTCAACCAGCACGGTTTCGGGATCGATCACGCCGGCTTTCTCCATGGCCTCGATCATGGCGACGCCGATGCGGTCCTTGACCGAGGCGAGGGGGTTGAAAAACTCCAGCTTGGCGAGAATGTCCGCTTTGACCCCGGCGTCCTTTTGCAGGCGCGAGAGGCGGACCAGGGGCGTGTTGCCGATGGTATCGATGATCGAGTCGTAGACCCGTCCCCGTCCTTCCGTGCGGCGCGCGGCCATATCGTTAGGGTCACTTGTCATCAGAAGCTGTCATCTGAATTTATCATCAGATATCAAAATTCGCGCCGCTTTCCCCGGCCTTGGCGCCATCGGCGACGCCGGCCTGACGGGCCTGGCGGAACAAATCCTCCAGAGTGACTTTTTCCAGGCGGGTCAGCATGTCGTCATGCAATTCCTGCCACAAAGGTTGCACCACGGCCCGGCCCAGGGGAGAGATTGACAGCTTTCCGTCCTCTCCGTCGCCCTCCTCCTGACCTTCCATCAGGCGGACAACTTCCGCCACGGTGATGCGCCGGCGCTCGCGGGCCAGGCGGTAGCCGCCCTTGGGGCCACGCACGCCCCGCAGCACGCCGGCGCGGACCAGGTTCTGCAATGCGCCCTCCAGATAGCGTTGCGGGATGCCCTGGCGCTGGGCAATATCCTTGGATTGCACCGGATCGGGACGGGCATTACAGGCGATATCCAACACCGCCTCCAGCACGTACATGGTTTTTTTCGACAGCCGCGGCATCGCCCTTTACCCGGTTCCCGTGGAGCCGTAACCACCGGCGCCCCGCCCGCTTTCGGGCAGTATATCAACCTCTTGCAAGGCGCTCTCCGTCACCGGGGCAATGACGATTTGGGCAATACGGTCGCCCCGGCGGACGACAAACGGCTCTTCACCGTGGTTGATCAAAACCACGCTGACTTCGCCCCGGTAATCAGCGTCCACCGTGCCCGGACTGTTCAATACGGTGACGCCGTGCTTCAAGGCCAGACCGGAACGCGGCCTGACCTGACCTTCGTAGCCGGTGGGCAACGCCAACGCGATGCCGGTCGGGATCAGCACCCTGGCGCCGGGTGACAGCACAACATCCGTCCCGACGGCGGCCCGTAGATCCATGCCCGCGCTGTCCGCCGTGGCCCGGGTTGGTAAAGGCAGGCCGGCACCATGGGCCAACACTTGTACGGGAACCGCAAGCATCAATCTATTCGGAGCCGAAATGATCGGCGATGCGTTCGGCCAGGGTGACCGCCACGGCGTCCTTGGCCATGGTGGGCCAGTCTTCCACCCCTTGGGCGGTGATCAAATGCACTGTGTTGTCATCCCCACCCATGACGCCGGTACCCGCGCCCACGTCGTTGGCCACGATCCAGTCGCAGCCCTTGCGCGTCAGTTTGCTTTGCGCATGCTGGACGACTTTTTCGGTCTCGGCCGCGAAACCAATGACCAGCTCCGGCCGGCCGCCATTTAGATGGCTGATCGTCTTCAGAATATCGGGATTTTCGACCAGGGCCAGGGCTGGGGGTTGGCCGCTGCCGTCCTTTTTCATTTTCTGTTGCGCCTCGCCCGCGACCCGCCAATCGGCAACGGCGGCGGCGCAGACCACGATATCGGCGGGCAGGGCGGCTTCACAAGCCGCCAGCATCTGGGCCGCGGATTCGATGGCGCGCACCGTGACCCCGCCCGGATCGGCCAAATTGTTCGGTCCGGCGACCAGCACGACCTCGGCGCCCAGCCGGGCCAAAGCGCCGGCAATGGCATGGCCCTGTTTGCCCGACGAGCGGTTGGCGAGATAGCGCACCGGGTCGATGGCCTCATGGGTGGGGCCCGACGTCACGATGGCTTTGCGGCCTTGCAGTGGCAGCTCCGGCGCCGCGTCCCCAATCAGCGCTTCGATGGCGGCGACAATTTCCAAAGGTTCCGACATACGCCCCGCACCCACTTCGCCACAGGCCAGATCGCCCTGGCCGGGTCCAATCGCGGTCAGGCCATCGTCCAGCAAAGTCTGGAAATTGCGGCGGGTCGCGGGATGGTCCCACATGCGTGTATTCATGGCAGGGGCGAACAAAACCGGCTTGTCCGTGGCCAGCAAAATAGTCGAAGCCAGATCGTCGGCCAAGCCTGCCGCCATTTTCGCCATGAGATCGGCGCTGGCGGGTGCCACCACCAGCACATCGGCCTCGCGGGAGAGGCGGATATGCCCCATCTCGCTTTCGTCCTTCAGTGAAAACAGGTCCTGAAACACCGCTTCCTCGGACAACGCCGCGACGGACAACGGCGTGACGAACTGCGCCCCGCCGGCGGTCAGGACGCACCGAACACCCGCCCCGCGCTCTTTCAGGCGGCGGATAAGGTCCAATGACTTATAGGCGGCGATGCCGCCGCTTATGATCAACAGGATATGTTTGCCGCTCAATCCGTCGGTTTGCATGGCATTCCCTATATCACGTTCTTCTGGTGTAAATACCTCATGACCACAGTTCGGGCAATAGAAGAGGACGGATCAGCCTGGGGTCAGGCCAATTTCCGCCAGAATTTCCGCCGTATGCTGGCCCAGGCCGGCGACCCAGGGCTTGGCGCCCACGTCGCTGCCAACGAATTGTGCCGGACAATTAGCCACCAAGTAGCGCTCGCCCGCATCCGCCAGCTCCACCGCCGCGCCGCGTTCCGCAATCTGCGGTTCCGCCATGGCTTCGCCGATCTGGAGATAGCGGGTACAAGGGCAGCCCGCCGCCAGGATCGCGGCCTCGCATTCATCCGTGGTCTGCCCGACGGACCAGGCCTCGACTTCGGCCAGCAATTGGTCCCAATTCCGCACCCGGGCCTTGGCTTCGGCAAATCGCGCGTCCTCGAGCAATTCCGGGCGGCCGGCGGCTTCCGTCAGGCCCTTGAAATTGGCTAGGCTGACCGGCGCCACCATGACGAAACCATCGGATGTCCGCAGGGGCGAAAAGACGATCGGCCGGTCCGGCGCCTCCATCTGCGCGGCCTGGTATTCATAGGCCAGCATATTGTGCATGGCATCCATCATGGCCACGTCGATCCGCTGGCCCCGGCCCGTGGAGAGGCGTTGTACCAGGGCCGCGTTGATGGCGCCGAGGGCATGGGTGGCGCCCAGAATGTCAGCCACGGTGGAGCGGGTGGGCGGCGGCTGGTCGGCATCGCCCTGGTATTTCATCATGATCAGGTCGTAGCCGGAGGCGGCATGGATGATCGGTGCGAAGGCCGGCCGCTGGCTACCCGGACCAGTCTGCCCGTAGCCGGAGATGGAGCAGTAGACCAAATCCGGCTTCAGGGCTGAAAGCGTCTCATAGTCCAGGCCCAACCGGCCCATGACGCCGGGGCGGAAATTTTCCAATACCACGTCCACGCTGGGCAACAGGCGGCGGACGGCGTCCTGGCCAAGGGGGCTTTTCAAATCCAGTTCCAGGCTCTTTTTGCCGCAATTTATATGTCCGAAATAGGCGCTTCGCCCATTTCGGAATGGTGGTGCGTTGCGCAGAAAATCGCCGCCCGGTGGCTCCACCTTGATGATTTCCGCGCCCATGTCGGCCATCAGCCGGGTGCAGTAGGGGCCGGCCAGGAACATCGAAAAATCCAGCACCCGAATGCCGTCCAAAGGTCCCGGCGCCACGTCACCGCCATCATCAGCCATATTCACCACGCCTCCACGCCGCCAAAATCAACCACCAACATAGCGTCTTGGCACCGGCGGCGACAGTGGCGTCATATTGCCGCTGGATACGGAAAATTAACCCTTCGGAGTCATAAATTATCTGCGGGGACCGTAGGTCCGCGAGGCTGCGTGAGGAGGTCGGGCGCCATGCAAACAAGGTTCCGGGGAACGGCCGCGATGATAGCCGCCGCGATGATGCTCATGGGCGGCGCGGCGCAAGGCGCGGATAAGATCAAACTTGGCCTGGGCGGCTTTTTTAATGCCTATTCGGCGGCCATGAACGGCGGCGCGCTGAAACCCGTCACTGGGATTGGCGTGTTGGATTATGCCATGGCGACGCCGGGATTAGGCACCGGTATTTCAGACGATTCGGAGCAACTCGCCTATTTCACGCCCCGTATGAGCGGCTTTCAATTGGGCATATCCTACACTCCGGAAAATTGTGAAGAGACTCGGATGAGCTGCGGTGGCACCAATGCCGCCGCTCAAGCTGCGAACACCGCCGGCCAGCGGTCAAAAACCATTGCCATGGACGCGAACTACAACCGCAGCATCGGCGGCATAGACATGAGCCTCCATGCCGGCATCGGCAAAGGCGATCTCGACCTTGCCGCGACGAGGGCCGGCGACCAGGATCAATGGGATCTGGGTGTGAAACTCGGCTTTGCCGGCCTTACCTTCGGTGCGGATTACCGTGAAGACAATCAAGGCACGTCCGCCCCCAACACCGATCGGATTGATTATTCCCTCGGCGTGGCCTACGCCACCGGCCCCTGGACCATTGGCGCGGCCTATGCCCATGGCGAGGTTGAGGCGGGCACCGGTTTGGGCCTGGATGAGACCGATGGTTATCAGGTTGGTTTGATTTACAGCCTCGGCCCCGGCATCACCATGACGGGCGGTATTACCTACTGGGATGTAGCCGACAATTTGAACGCCATCGGCATCGAAATCACCTCCACTGAATTCATTTTCGGAACCCTGTTGTCGTTTTAGATATTGTTCAGGGTCGGCGCCTGGTTTGGCGTACGCGGCAGAATACCTTGGCAATGGTCAGATCGCGCCGCAGGGTTTGGCCGCGGGCGGTAAAGCTGTTGCTGCTGAGGGGCAGGGTCTGAGCGCCAAGTCCGCCTAGGGCCTCGGGGAATTGCATCAGGAATTCATGGATCGATGATTGCGCGGTGGTCATGACCCGGCCCCTGCGCTTTGACGTGGCGACCAGGACCCCAACCACACGGCCCTGATCGTCCAGCATGGGTCCGCCCGACAAACCGCCCAAGGCCGGCAGGTCACGGGGCCGCCGGGTCACCTCGGCCCACGCCAGAATGGGCTCGTTGATACGATAGCGGCCAACGGATCGCATGCGCGCTTGACCAATGGCTCTGGCATGCACTTCTCCTGGCTGACCTTGGGGATAGCCCAGAGCAAAGCCATTCTCTCCGCGTCCCGGCATGGTCTGGGTTAGGTCCAGCGGCGCCCGTCCGGCACGGGTGCGCAAAAGGGCCAGATCGGCATTAGGGTGCAGATGGACTTCCAGTGCCCGCAGGCCCTTGCGCGGCGCCGTTTGTATCCAGATAGCGTCGCATCCGTCGGCCACATGACGGGCCGTCAACCACCAGCCGTTGTCGGTGATCGCAAACGCGGTTCCGGTGCTCGACCCTTTGCTCCCCACGTCGACCTCGATGGTTGGACCGCCAGGTCCGGCCTGTTGGGGCGCTGGCGCCGACGCGGCATGACGGGGCCGACGGGACCCATCATTATCCACCCCGCCGCCAACCTCGTCATTCATTACGCCGTTCACCACGCCGTACAGAACGGCCAGCATGGCGATGAGATAGGTAAGGCGGTTCATGCCGGCTCCGGCAACAGGTTAACCGGAGATGGCGGCGGCGTTGATGGCCGCCACGGACAGCTTAATCCCGGCCAGCAGGACGGCGGGGGCCATCTCGCCAGCTTCGATGCGCGTGGACAGATCGCGCAGCAACAAATCGCTCAGACGAAACACCAGAAGCTGGACAACGACCGCCAACAGACCCCAGATGATGATTTCGGCCATGCTGACTGACGCGGCCATGCAAAAGGCCAAGGGTATGGCCAGGCCCAAAATGGCCCCCGACAGGGAAATGGCGGCGGCCAGATTGCCCTCCCGCACCAGGGCGAAATCCTTGTGCGGGGTGATGAAGGTGTACAAAACGACGCCGCCCGCCAGCATGGCCAGGGTGAGCGAGAAATGCAGCAACAAGACCGGAAAGCCGGTGGCGAAGCTTTGCAACACGACGTCCATGATTGTCTAGCCTCGATGTTCGGGGATGACGGCGACGGCGGAAATCTCGATCAGGAACTCGGGCTTTACCAGGGCCGCGACCTGCACCAGGGTCGAGGCCGGGTACGGTGCCGAGAAAAATTCCTTGCGCACTTCATGCACGGCCATCAATGGTTCCATCTCCGTCACGTAGACAATGACCGAGACGATATCATCCATTTCGCCGCCGGCACTGGCCAGAATGGCTTGTAGATTTTCCAGGGTCTGGCGGGCCTGGGCGACCATGTCGCCGGGACCGACGAGGTTCCAGTCCTGGTCCACGCCAACTTGACCGGCAAGATGCAGGACCCTTCCGGGAGGTTGCCAGGCGGCATTGGAAAAGGCGCCGAACGGCACCGCCACACCAGGTGGATTAAAGGCATCGGCCATATTTTCATTCCTTTCAGGTCAATAGTCGCCAACATCATAACCTGTATCTGGACGTAGGCGCGCCTTGATGCCAAATTAGGGTCATGAACAACGGACCTATAGCCAGTTATCCCTTCGCGCGCGCGGTGCCTGACGGGGACACCCATGAACGTCATGTCTGCGATGATTGCGGCTGGATCAATTATGTTAATCCAAAGATCGTGGTGGGCGCGGTTTGCACCTGGGAGGACAAGATCCTGCTGTGCAAGCGGGCGATTGAACCGCGCCTCGGTTATTGGACCGTGCCGGCCGGGTACATGGAGGAAGGCGAAAGCACCGCCGAGGGCGCCCGGCGGGAAACCCTTGAGGAAGCCTGCGCCACGGTCGAAATCAACGCCTTGATCGGAGTCTACAACATCCCCCGCATCAGCCAGGTGCACATGATGTACCGGGCCCGCATGGTCAGCCCGGAGATGGGCGCGGGCGAGGAAAGTCTGGATGTTAAGTTGGTCGCCTGGGAAGATATTCCCTGGGATGATATCGCCTTTCCCACGGGCGTCTGGGCCCTGCGGCATTATCACGAGACCAAGGACCTGTCCGTCTTTCAACCCTTCGACAACCCGGAAATCGACCGCCACCGGACCCGGTAACAGGAATGGCCGACCCAATGCTCTACGACTTGAAGACCGACCTGCCCTTGGCCGCCGCCGACCGGATCATTGATGCCGCCCTGGCGGCTGGCGACGGCGCGGGGATGTTGCCCCTGACCGTGGTCGTGCTGGATACGGGCGGCCATGTCATTGCCTTGAAACGGCAGGATGGATCGGGGATCCTGCGTGTGGATATTGCCACGGGCAAGGCCTGGGGCGCGCTTGGCATGGGCATTCCCAGCCGCACCATCCGCGACCGCCTTGGCCAGCGCCCGGCCTTTCAAGGCGCCCTGGTCGGCGCCTCCCAGGGCCGCTTCGTACCGGTGCCGGGCGGGGTTTTGGTGCTGGACGGCGACGGCAAGGTTATTGGCGCCGTCGGCATCAGCGGCGACACTTCGGAAAAAGACGAATACTGCGCCATCCAGGGCATCAAGGCCGCCGGACTGGCCCCCGCGCCGGCGGAACCGGACGAGGCTTGGAAAGACTCGGGGCTTTAGAGCAATTCCGATCTAATGTGAATCGCGAAGCGATCCTAAGTGATTGGAAAAATTGCTCTAATCCTAAGAATCAGAGCATTTCCTATTCAGAAATGCTTTAGGCCCGCATCCAGCCGGGACCCCAGAGATTGAGGGAGCGCTCCGTGTGGGGCCATTGCCGTGTCGGGGCGCTGTCGTCCATGTTCTCCAGCTCGGCGGAGATTTCCACTTTGTAGCCGTCCGGGTCCTCGACCATGAAGAACAGGTTGTTGCCCGGGCCATGACGGCCGGGACCCCACCATAATTTGATATGCAGATCGGACATATGATCGGCCCAATCGCGGATATCGTTCCAGCAGGACACTTCATAGGCATGATGGTCCGGGCGGGGGGCATCCGAGAGGAACATGGCGAATGAATGATGCTCCGGCGTGGAGCGGTAGAAGATCGCCGTCAGGGTCTGGCTGCCGTCATCTTCGTCGCGCAGGACATGGTCGGTGGCCACGAAACTCAAAGTATCCTCGTAAAAGGCCATCATGGGCGCCAGATCGGCGGTCGCCACCACGACGTGTTGCAGCCGGCCCGGTGGATGACCTTGCGGCCCACTATCACCGGTCTGGTGCGCCGGACTGGGCAGCCCGAACACCATTTGCCGGCCATCGGGATCGGCGACGGCGAAGGCGTCCTGGCCGAACAGCGGCGTGGGCGATGGCATCAGGTTAACACCCTGGGCCGTCAGATGATTCTTGAACGCCTGCAACCGCCCGGAATCGGGAAAGCGAAAGGCGCTGTAGGGTTGCTCACCGGCCGTGCCCGCGCCGATAATCAGGCGGCGGTCGGGCCCCCGCAGCAATCTGCTGCCGTCGTCCAGGGAATCGTCGGCCATGGCGAAGGCATCCCGGTAAAAGGCCGCCAATGCGCCTGGATTGCCGGAATCCAGGCGAATATGGTCCAGTTCAGCGCCCCACAGCGGGCTGTTCATGGTCATGGCGAACTCTCCCTATTGCGAGCGTCAAGCGTATCACATAGGCGCGGTCTCTAACCAGGGTCACGGCGCAGGAGGTCCCGTACGCCGGGCGCGCCCGCCCGGGCGATGGCGCGGGCCAGACTTCGCCAATTACCGGCCAGTTGCGCCGCGGGCACGGTGTTGGCCTGGCTGATGGTGCCGAATTCCTTGCCGTCGGGGCGGATCAGGTGCCAGACCATCTCGATCCTCTGGCCGGCGCCATCGGGGCTCAGATGCATGCTGCCCAACAGGATGAAGCCATCGTCAACAGGATCGTCCGACAGGGGTACGCCGGCATCCGCCAAGGCGGCCCGCATGGCCAGGGCCAGTTCCCGGCCGCCTTGATCCGGCACGCCGTCCAGCGGCCCCAAGGTGACGGACGCCAAGGCATCGCGCCGACCCCGGCCACGTTCGAGGCGGCGCAACCGACGGTCAAGCGCCGCCGCCCCCTTGCCGGCCAACCGCTCCAAGAGCGCGTTGTCGCCCCGCTGCCAGGCGCCGGGGGAGATGTCTTCCATCTGGGTTATTGCCAGGGCTTCGGTGTGATCAGATCTGCTCAAGCGCCAGGTCAACTGCAATTGAGTCTCCGAAACCAGGATAGCTTCACCCCGTAGACGATGGCTGCGGCGGTGGCCCGTGGTGGTGCTGGCGGTGACCTCCCGCCGCCGCAAGGCCCGCGCCATGGCCTCCGCCAGAGCCCCGGCCACGCCCGTGGGCATATCGCCGGCGATGGGCAGGACCACGGTGCCGGCGCGCGGGCCGATCTGAATGGCGCTGAAATCGCCCTTGTGTCCGGCAGCGAATGGCTTCGGCACAGGCTGGCATTGGCCGAGCACGGACAACAGCGCCGCGGCCATGATGACGGCCAGGATTTTGGCTATGAACGGATGGATGCTTGAATTCGCGGTCATTGCCTGCAAGATGCCACGGATTCATATTGGAGGCGACCGGCTTATGAGCGAAGTTGACTATGATCGGGTGACGGCCTCGCTGAGCCCCTTGGGCCTCATCCCGCGCGGCGGTTTTCATCCCTTGGACGGCGATGATCTGGCGGCCGCGACGGTGGTTCTGATCGGCAATGCGGGCGCTGATTTATGGCGGTGCTTCACGGGTCCCGACGGCAGCCGCCATGCCCTCGATAACTGGTGCTGTAAGTTGCTGACGCCTTTGGCAAATGATCTCTGTGCAGGGATCGTGTTCCCCTTTGACGGACCGCCCTATCAGCCGTTTATCACCTGGGCGGGCCGGGCCGAAGGTCTGACGCCTTCGCCCATAGGGCCACTGATCCATCCCGAATACGGTCTGTGGCATGCCTATCGCGGCGCTTTGCTGTTCCAACATAAAATGGTCCTACCGCCGCCGCTGGATATCTATCCTTGTGATGATTGCGCCGAAAAACCGTGTCTGAATACCTGCCCGGTTTCCGCGTTCAGCGCCAACGGCTATGACGTGCCGGCCTGCGCCGGCCACATGAAACAACCCGATGGTGCCGATTGCCTGGACACCGGTTGCCGGGCCCGGCGGGCCTGTCCGGTTGGCCGGAACTATTTGTACGAACCGGCTCAGGCGGCCTTTCACATGGCCGCGTTTTTACGAAATTATTAGAGCCATTTTCAATTAATCGTAGTCGACCAAAACGTATTTAATGCGACCCAAGTGATTGGTTCAATGGCTCTTTTCTTAAGAGTCCAAGCATGTTTAAAATGAACATGCTTTAGCGTGTCAGGCGGATTTGCAGGACCAGGGTGAGCAGGCCCGTGGCGGCAATGACGGCCGCCATGGCCAGCGCGCTGCCGTCATGAAACAGACCCACCGCGCCGGTGCAAAGCGAGCCGTACAGGAAACTTATGCCGCCCGACAAAGCCGACACACTGCCCGCCGCCTGGGGAAACCGGTCCAGGGCCAAGGCCAGACTGTTGGCGCCGATCAGGCTTAGCGAGCCGACGTAAATAAATATGGGGATGACGATCCCGGGCAGGCCGCCAAAACCCGTGATGGCCGTAAAGAGCAAGGCCATGCCCGATAGGGCGACCAAGACCGTACCCAGGGCGAACAGACGGTGGGCGCCCAGGCGTGTCACCAATCTGGCGTTCAACAGGGACACCGCCATCAAGGCGATGACGTTGCAGGCGAAGAGATAGCCATAGTTTTCTGGCGCCACACGAAAGAGCCGGATATAGACGAACGGCGACCCGGCGAAAAAGGCGAACATGCCGCCGTAGGCGGTGGCGTTGGCCAACAGGTACCCGACCGCGCCCGCATGGCGGATGATGCGGCCATACATGCCCAGCATTCCCACCAGGCCGTGCCGAATGCGCCGTTCCTTTGGATGGCTTTCCCGCACAACGGCAAGCACCAGCACAAAACAGACCGCACCGAAGCCGGACAAGGCCCAGAAAATGGCCCGCCAGTCGAACCACAACAGCAGATAGCCGCCCAAGAATGGCGCCACCAGGGGTGCGGCGCCCATCACCAGCATGATCAGGGACAGGACACGGGCCGCCCGGTCGCCGGAAAAGAAATCGCGCACCATGGCGCGGGCCAGCACCGACGCCGCGCTGCCGCCGATGGCCTGCAAAAACCGTTGCGCGATCAGCATCTCGACGCCACTGGACAGGGCGCAAAGGGTGGAGGTCAGGACATATAAGGCTATCCCGGCCAGCAACAACGGCCGCCGCCCAAACCGGTCCGACAGCGGACCAAACAGCATCTGCCCCAGCGCCCCGCCGATGAAATAGCTGCTCAAGGTCATTTGCACCCGTGCCGTGGGCGCGTCCAGATCCACCGCCATGGCCGGCATGCTGGGCAGATACATGTCGATGGACAAAGGGCCGAAAGCGGTCAGCGTGCCGAGAATGAATATCAAACTTCGCGTCTGTCCGGGCGTCAGGACCGGCTGGCCTTCCGCTCCGGGCGCGCCTCTCATTCGGCTGGCAGGATCAAACAAGTTGTGGTGGCATGGGCGTACATTTTGCCGGCCGCATCCTCCACTTGGGCCTTGGCCGTCGCCGTTGTGCGGCCGACGTGCAGGGTCTCGGCCGTGCAGCGCATGCTGCCGCTATCGATGCTTACCGCGCGGACATAGTTAACCTTCAATTCCAAGGTGGTATAGCGCGCGCCCAGGGGCAATGCGGAATGTACCGCGCTGCCGATGGCCGCATCTATCACGGCCGCGACCCAGCCGCCCTGGACCGAGCCCACATCGTTGGCGAAGTCCTCGCCGGGCTGACCCGCATAGACCACCCGGCCCTTGGAGACCTCGGTCAGGGCCAGGCGCATGGCAATGGCGACAGGCGGTTTCGGCACTTTGCCATCCAGCACGGCCCGGAGATAATCCAGCCCCGACAATTCGCCCAGGCGCGACCAATGGGCCGTGGGGTCGTGCCAGGCGTAGTGGCGCCGGCGCGCCTGGTCCGTTTTGTCGCCGGTGATGTTTTCGTCGCTCAAGGGGCTAACCCGATACGGTGTGGCCGTGGTTCAAGGGACCGTGGCCCTGGCCCAGACCGGGCGCCGTGCGAATTGCCTCCAGGACATACTTACGTGCCCGCGTCACCGCCGCCCCGACCGCCAGGCCCTGGGCCAAACCGCAGGCAATGGCCGAGGCCAAGGTGCAGCCGGTGCCATGGGTATGGCGGCTATGGATGCGGGGCGAGGCATGGCGTTCGATGCCGTCCGCGCTCAACAACAGATCGACCACGCCATCGCCGGGCAAATGCCCGCCCTTCATCAACACGGCCCCAGGACCAAGGGCGAGCAGCTTGCGGCCCGCCACTGCCATGTCTTGTTCGTTCGAAATGGTCATTTCGGCCAAAATTTCGGCCTCCGGTATATTGGGGGTCAGGACGGCGGCGCGCGGGATCAGGCGTTGACGCAGCACGGATCGCGTATCATCGTCCAAAAGCGAGGCCCCGCCCTTGGCCACCATGACCGGATCGACCACCAACGGCACCTCCCCGCCAAAGCGCTCCAAAGCGCCGACCACGGCATCCAGGACCTCTTGGCGATGCAGCATCCCGGTCTTGATGGCATCGGCGCCTATGTCTTCGAGCACGACCTCGATCTGTTGCGTCACGAAGGCGGGCGGCACTTCATGGATACCATGAACACCCAATGTGTTTTGCGCCGTCAGGGCGGTGATCGCCGTGGCGGCAAATCCGCCCAGTGCGGTGACGGATTTGATGTCGGCCTGAATGCCGGCCCCGCCACCAGAATCCGACCCGGCTATGATAAGGACGCGGCCGCGAGGTGTTTGGTGCGCTGTTTGGTTCATTAATCGCCCGCCATGGCCCCGATCATTTCGACCAGTTCATCGACCACGGAATGGACCAGGTCCTGATCGTCCCCTTCCGCCATCACGCGGATCAGCGGTTCCGTTCCCGATGGCCGGATCAACAGGCGGCCCTTGTCCCCCAGACGGCTGCGCTGGGCCTGGATGGCCCGGCTGATCCGGGGTGATTCCAGGGGCGAGGCGCCGGTAAAGCGGACATTCTTCAGCAATTGTGGGACGGCTTCGAACCGGCGGCAAACCTCGCTCACCGGGCGGTCCTCGGCCAATACCAGGGACAGCACCTGCAGGGCGGCAACCAGGCCGTCGCCGGTGGTGCCGAAATCCGACATGACGATATGGCCTGATTGTTCGCCGCCCACGTTGTAACCGTGCTGGCGCATATGTTCCACCACATAGCGGTCCCCGACCTGGGTGCGGATCAATTCCAAACCCTTGGCCGCCAGGTACCGCTCAAGCCCCAAATTAGACATCACGGTGGCGACGATGCCGCCGCCTTTTAAGTTCCCGGTCTCGGCCCAATGATCGCCGATGGCGGCCATCAACTGGTCGCCATCGACAACCTGTCCGTTTTCATCGGCCAGGATCAGGCGGTCCGCGTCACCATCCAGCGCGATGCCAACATCGGCGCCATGGGCGACCACCTGTTCGCACATAAAATCCGTATGCACCGAACCGCAATCCCGGTTGATGTTAAAACCGTCGGGATCGACGCCAATGGGAATGACCTCCGCCTCCAACTCCCACAATACGGTCGGGGCTACCTTGTAGGCGGCGCCATTGGCGCAATCGACGACGATTTTCAGGCCATCCAAGCGGCGGTCGGTTGGAAATGTCGCCTTCGCGGCTTCAATATAACGGCCCGGCGCATCGTCCAGACGCATGGCGCGGCCGAGACTGACAGGTTGGGCGAGAGAGGTGGACATATCGGACTGCATGCGGGCCTCGATCTCGGACTCAATGCGGTCGGACAGTTTATGGCCGTCGGGGCCAAAGAATTTGATGCCGTTATCGGCAAAGGCATTGTGCGAGGCCGACAGCATGACGCCCAAATCGGCCCGCAGGCTCCGGGTCAGCATGGCCACCGCCGGCGTCGGCAGGGGCCCAACCAATATGACATCCATGCCGACGGAGGTGAAACCAGCGGTCATGGCCGGCTCCAGCATATAGCCCGACAGCCGGGTATCCTTGCCCACCACGACCCGGTGGCGATGCTCACCACGGGTAAACTGCGAACCCGCCGCCATGCCCGCCCGTATGGCTATTTCCGCCGTCATGGGCCAGGTGTTGGCCGTTCCCCGGATGCCGTCAGTGCCGAAAAATTCGCGCTCCATGCGCCCCTCACTCTGCTTCTTGATTCTTGGTTTCTTTATAACAAAGGGATCGAAAAATCGCTAACGCCTGGACGGTTTCAGGCACATCGTGAACCCGCACAATGGCCGCCCCTTGTTGCGCCGCCCACAATGCGGCGGCCAGGGACCCGGGCAGACGGTCTTCCGAACGATCGGCGCCCGTCAAATCACCAATGAATGACTTGCGTGAGGCGCCAATTAATATGGGACAGTTCAATGCCTGGAACGCTTTCATATTGCCCAAGACCAACGCGCTCTGCATGCCGGTCTTGGCGAAACCCAGGCCCGGATCAACGATCAATTGGCGCCTGTCGATGCCCGCGTCGTTGCAGGCCGCGATACGGGCGCCCAATGCCTCGAGAACTTCCGCGACGACATCGTCATATTTTGTCAGTGTCTGCATATTGGCCGGCGTGCCCCTGCTGTGCATCAGTATCACGGGCACGTTCAGTGCCGCCGCCGTGGCCAGGCTTCGCGGATCGTGGCGCAGGGCGGTGACGTCGTTGATCATGCGGGCGCCCGCCGCGACCGCCTTGGTCATTACGGCGGCATTTCGGGTGTCAACCGATACCACATGACCGTCCGCCGCCAGTGCCTCTATCACGGGTATGATCCGCGCCAGTTCGTCTTGTTCGGATACCTCGTCGGCGCCGGGCCGGGTCGATTCGCCGCCAATATCCAGAATAGCGGCGCCCGCCGCCGCCATGGACCGGCCGTTTTCGATGGCCGCCTTTGAATTCAGTCGCCGGCCGCCATCGTGAAAGCTATCCGGGGTAACATTGATGATACCCATCACCAGGGGCCAAGGCTCCTCGATGCCGGCAATGGGCGGCCGCGGCGATGTTGGGAGGGCATGCGCCATGGTCCGCTATGACGGCGTTCGGCGGGGAACCTGGGATGAAAAGGGCGGCGGGGTCAAGAACCAGGTTGCGGCTCGGGCTCCATACCGCCCGGACCTTCCGGCTTTTTCGTTTTCGTTGACGGCGGCACCGAGGTCGCGGCGGTGTTGTCCTCTGACGGTTCTGACTCGTCCGGCCGGTCAATATCCTCGCCACGCAGCAATTGGGCGACTTCGTCACCGTTCAGGGTCTCGTATTCCAGCAGCGCCTTGGCGACGGCATGCAGCGCATCGAGATTTTCCGTCAGGACCTTGGTGGCCAAAGTTTCCGCATCCTCGGCGAAACGGCGGATTTCCTCGTCGATGATCTTTGCCGTGGCGTCCGAAATATTCTTGGTTTGGGTAACTGAATGACCCAGGAAAATTTCCTGCTCGTTACCGGAATAGGCCAAGGGCCCCAGTCGTTCGCTCATGCCCCATTCCGTGACCATGCGCCGGGCCCAAGAGGTCGCTTGTTGGATATCCTGGCCGGCCCCGGTGGTAACATCGTCGGCGCCGTAGATCAGGGTTTCCGCCACGCGGCCGCCGAAAGTCATGGCCAGTTTGGCGCAAATCTCACTCTTCTTGTAACCGTACTTGTCCGTCTCGGGCAGGTTCATGGTAAGGCCCAGGGCCCGGCCACGGGGGATGATCGTGACCTTGTGCAGCGGATCGTTGCCTTTTACCAACATCCCCACCAGGGCATGTCCGGACTCGTGATAGGCGGTCAGTTCCTTTTCCTCGTCGGACATCACCATGGAGCGTCTTTCCGACCCCATCATGACCTTGTCCTTGGCTTCCTCGAACTCCTGCATTGTGACCACGCGCCGGTTCTTCCGCGCCGCCAGCAGCGCCGCCTCGTTGACCAGATTGGCCAGATCGGCGCCAGAGAAGCCCGGCGTGCCACGCGCGATGAGCCGGCTGTCCACATCCGGGGCCAGGGGAACCTTGCGCATGTGTACATTCAGGATCTTATCCCGGCCGATAATATCGGGATTGGGCACCACCACTTGACGGTCGAAGCGGCCCGGCCGCAGCAGGGCGGGGTCGAGGACATCGGGGCGGTTGGTGGCGGCGATCAGGATCACGCCTTCGTTCGCCTCGAAGCCATCCATTTCCACCAGCAATTGGTTCAGGGTCTGCTCGCGCTCGTCATTGCCACCGCCCAGGCCGGCGCCGCGATGACGTCCGACGGCGTCAATTTCATCTATGAAGATGATGCAGGGGGCATTCTTTTTTGCCTGTTCAAACATATCCCGCACGCGCGAGGCGCCAACACCCACGAACATTTCAACGAAGTCGGAGCCGGAGATGGTGAAGAACGGTACATTGGCCTCCCCCGCGATGGCGCGGGCCAAAAGCGTCTTGCCGGTGCCGGGCGGGCCGACCAGCAAACAGCCCTTGGGGATACGGCCGCCCAAGCGCTGAAATTTCTGCGGGTCCTTCAGGAACTCGACGATTTCTTCCAGCTCTTCCTTGGCTTCATCAATGCCCGCCACTTCGTCAAAGGTGACCCGGCCCTGGCGTTCGGTCAACAACCGCGCCTTCGATTTGCCAAAGCCCATGGCCTTGCCGCCGCCTGATTGCATCTGACGCATGAAAAAGATCCACACGCCGATCAACAACAGCATGGGGAACCAGTTCAATAGAATGGCGAACAGGGTCGGCGTGCCTTCTTCATCGGGTGCCGCGGAAATGGTAACGCCGTGCTGGTTCAATTTGCGCACCAGATCGGGGTCGTTGGGCGCATAGGAGTTGAAGGGTGTGCCGCCGGTATAGTGACCGGTGATGGTACTGCCTTGAATGGTGACATCGCGAACCTGACCGCTTTCAACCTCGGACAGGAATTGCGAATAGGCCAGCGTGGTCTCGGTACCCCGCGTGCCCGGACCTTGAAACAGGTTAAACAACGCCAATACCAAAAGGGCGATGATCACCCAAAGGGCGATGTTGCGACTAAAATTGCTCACCTTGCTTCCTTCTCCGGCGACCTTGCGGCAGACCTGATCTCACTGCTCCCCCATCAAAGGGGACCAACTCATTACACTATTCTGATCCGTTACCATAAAGATAATACTAAGACGCCGTTAAACAAGCACCAATCCGTCGGGCTGCAAAGGTCTGGAGGGCAAAAAAGCGGCGGAAAAGCGGATATTTCGCCATCTATTCGGCGAATTGTCCGTTTGCCTCAGATTAAGGCTGGGAACGGCCAGAACCCGGCCATCGCGCCACAATGCCGGCAGGCTGGCGCGAACCGGGGCGGGGGGTGTGTATTGCGCTTGGTCTCGGACCTGCAGCCAACCATCCTCTCCCAGCGCGCCAAGCGATAGACGTCCAGGTGGATCCCCGGTCAAGGTCCAGGTGAAACGATCCCATCGGCCGCTTTTATAGCGGCCGATTGTAATGGCATCCGGTAGCCTCCCGGCCTCCCGGCAGACCAGCAAACCCGCCGCCCGCGGCAGAACCCGCGCGCCCGCCAAGGTCCGCCCGCCGGCCAGTTGGCCCGTTTCAATGTCCCGGCGGAGCCGTTCCAGACTATCCCGGCGCGGGCGATGTATGGCGCCGCCAATACAGCGCAGAATATCCCCCAACAGCGGGGCCAGCAGCTCGGCATTCCGCTCCAGACATGGCATGGGGTCAAACCAGCAGTACCCCGCCGGATGC